>JACPGG010000070.1:3181-46822 GCA_016182545.1 Ignavibacteriales bacterium | reverse complement strand
ACGTCTGCGCGTGCTTCGCAACAAACATCATCGTTTCATCGCTCGTGGGTACCAGGATGGGGAACGGTCCCGTGCGATACACTACTGAACGCAAAAAATTCAACGACTCTTCCGCAGTGTGCTGCTCCAGGTCCCATACGAAACTCTGATGACAGTACCGTGACCGCAGCGCGGGAGAAAATTCAGATTTATCAATGCCGAACATTCGCACACCAAGCCGCCCCAAACTTCTCATGATGCCGAGACCTCCGTAATGCTCGGTCTTCATTACTTCGACTGGTATTGATGCATTGTGAATGATCATACTCCTTGCATTCCTTCTGTTGTATTTTTTTGAAAAAGAATAGAATATGTATCGCCGGCATACTTGAACGGCGGGATTGAAAAGGAACGGGTGAATCGTTCCAACGCTTCTTCAATCGAGATCAGAAGCGCATTCGAAAAGAATCCCAACCTTCGAGCGGTACGCAATTCATATCCAAGGCTCATTTCATCCGCCACTGTAAATCCGTACCCGGCAATAAGTTGTTTTAGTTTTCTCGGGAAATAAGACTTATAAAATAAATGCGTGGCGGAATGAGATGTCACCCACGGTACCGGGATCGCCGCTTTTCCACTCTCACGTTTGCCACGTAATTGATCTCTTACCCACACACGCATTGCGTAATCGAAATTTGATGCCGAAACGATATTCTGTACGGAGAGAAAGAAATACCCTCCCGGTCGAAGAACTCTAAGAATTTCCTGCAGGGCAGCATGATCGTTCAGGAGGTAACCAAATACACCGAATTGAAAGAATTTTCCTACACTCCTCAATCATTTCCGGCGAGACATCCACACCGTATGTTTCAAAACCCATTCTCTCCAATCCTTTACTATAAATTCCGCATCCGCAGCCGATATCGAGAGAACGGCCGATCGTGAGGTCGTTCACGCGCTTCAACATGTCGAATGCATAGTCCTTCCGACGTATCATTGCCCTGTTGAACCTGTCTTCCTTGTCGGAATACATTCTTCCTTTCCAACTTTCAGCCGTGTCAAAGAAGCTTCGCACTCGCTGCTGTTGATCGCTATATTCGGAGAGTACAGTTTCCATTGCTATTGATCTTCCTTCCGTTCAAGTGTTCGCTTTGATTCGATATTTTTCGCCTTCTCTGCATCCTCAGCAGTGACCAAGCGGCGTTTGCTGCGGTTGTGAAGTGCCCGTGTATGAAGACCACGGCGATACGCCTCGATGTTCAAGAGATCCCCGAATCGCACTCCGCCGAGATTGACATCGGGTCCGAAATAATCGAGCAATGTCCTGCTCATTCCTTGTGATGGGGTATCAAACACGACAGAATGCAAACCGAATGTTTTTGCAAACGCATCGACGTATTTATAATTGAGCGTGGCTCTCGACGAGAATGTGTTGAACGATGGCTGCTTTTCAATGGATGTTACCAGCAGCTGCACGGCGCCGGCATCGAGCCAGTGTTGCGCACGCTCCACCAACGCGTCGATCGTTTTTCTATGGGACAGACCATGATCATGCAATGCAATTTCTGCGATGAATTGGAGGTCGCGTCGTAAAGCAGTCACGGCAAAATCACGTGGCTTCATGGATGAACGAACTGTGAAATAGTCCACCTCGATCCTCGAAACCCCGATGTCCGCGCACAGTTCAAGAAAATCATCAACTCTTCCCTTTGCCTGTGAGAGTACAAAGATATCATTCCCCATGACGACCGGTACGTTGTACCGTTGCGCAGCAGATACTTTCTGGCGGAGGGCATTCTCGTCCGCAATAAGCCATCCGGCAGATGCCATCTTCATCATCGACATCAGGTGCCCGCTTTGGGTCAAATGACTCTCAACGGTCAACGGATCGAACCCCGTGTCGAGCACTGCCGTCAACGGCGGAACCTGGAGTACGCCCAGCGTCCGCATCAATTCAGCGGAATGGAATCGTCTTTTGAGCAAATGCTCTTTTATTTCTTTTGTTGTTTCCTCTCTCATCACATCACCTTTTTCATTGTCGCTTATGCAGTTGCAGTTTGAGGGAACAATTTTGCTTTCACTCTGGAGAAGACAAATTTCATATATGAAATATCTCTGTGTTGCGCGTCGATTCGCGGGTCATCTCAAATTTGTATGCTTCATTTCCACGCAGGAAGTCGACCGTCCCGGCGTCCTTCTCAATAGCATCCTCGATCATTGAGATCAACAGCGCCAGACTCGGCCTTTTCTTTGCTCCCGGCAACGTCTCGTCAAATCCTGAAAGGTAATCGTACATCCTTCCCTTGAAAAAGAAACCAAGCCTCGCTGCCGTACGGATCCCTCCCATACGGACCGCTTTGAACCAGAGCAATCCTTGTTCATAGAATGAATGGAGTACATCTTTTTGAAAAGCGGTGAATCGCGGATCGGAGAAGAGCCCGGCATATCCGAGCCTGTTCCATCGTATCTGATGAAGGTGCATGAGATCTGTGAATGCTTGGTCGAGCGTTGAACGATAGACGACTGACTCGAGTCCGAATGGGGGATTCTGGATGAACTCTTTTTTGGACTGTCGCACCCTGTAACGGGTACTGGGACGAAGGCGGTCTAAAAAATCGGCAGCAGATGGAGGCATTGAAAGGTACGGGCAATTGTCATTGCTGTGCAGTGTCAATTCAAATCCTTTTGCTTCGAATGGCGAGACGAAATATTCCTGAAGGAATCCGCGCTGCGGTACGTTTGAGAACTGCACTTCATCAAATGCGTCGCCGCTCAACATCACATACGATGCGAACAGTTCCGCAATCTCCGAAGCGTATTCCGGAAGAACGATCACATCTAGATAATCGCTCGGACCGTATTCGGATGGCAGACCGACATTGTTTTTGGAATCGACCCCGCATCCGATCATGCGCAGTCGTTTGTATAACGTCTTCCCGAAGACCGTGTACGGCTGGACAAACATCGGGATGATCCCTACCAGTCGATCATCCGAGCGAAATGTGACGATGTGCAGGGTATTGTTCGCGCCGTAATGTTTCCACCAAAACCACTGCCAATCGAATGTCTGGTAGATGTGGACCGGGGAATGATCAACCAATGAATTCCATTCTGCGCGCAACGATAAGAATCCATTCTCATTGGAAATAACCCGGCTCACCAACGGCGTTTGCCTTGTCTTTTCATCACGCGCTGCTGCATCGCGATTCAGCTTCGCTTTGTGAACCGGGCGATCGATTTCTGGACGGGTTTCAATTTTTGTATGGTTCATACTGCCTCACGGATATTTTGGATATTTGCCGCTGCTACGGGATCAAAGGTTTTGGGCAACGGCGTTCCGCTATGGCTGCCGCTGCCGGTCACTATCATGTTCTTGAATTTTGAACGGAGCCAACTGTAGTATTGAAATGGAGCGGAGAGTTTCATCGCCAAACTGACAGTGGTGCTGGAATTAAGGATCGGAATACGACGCAGCTCAAAATTGTCCTTCCCGAACATCAGCGGACCGGACCACACACTGCATGCATGTGTAAATCCGGCATCGGAGACCATCGCTTTCACCGATTCATTTACAAATCCGTACGGATACGAAAAACTCAAGACAGGTCTGTTCAATACTATTTCAAGCAGGATCCTCGACCTTGATATCTCATTCCATGCTGCCCGTTCATCCAGCGTGGTTAATTTTGGATGTGTCATCGAATGTGCGCCGATCTCAATCCCGGCTTCCGACATTTCAAGGATATGATGGTTTTCCATCAACGGCGCCGCAGAGCCATTGTAGTTCCAATCCCATCTGTTTTCTTTCACCGATCGATCGCCGAGCACGAACACTACACCCTTCATGCCGAATTCATTCAAGACCGGGAACGCGACCTCATACGTATCGAGGTATCCGTCATCGAATGTCAGAATGATCGGCTTGCGCGGAAGTTCCAGCTGTCCATCATTATACAGGCGGTAATCTTCCAACGTGATCGGAACAAAACCGTGACGATCGAGCCATTCTATGTGGCGGCGGAATTCCGACATATGGAGGCAGAACGGATGTTTGCGTGCAAGATCCTTGTTCGTTACGACGCGATGAAACATTAGTATCTTAATATCAATGAGATGCGGATGATGCACCATGCGCGTACTTCCATTGGTATGCGAGGTATCTTTGTATGTTGTCTGGAGTCTCATTCTGCGTCCCTGTTATCCTGCGTGTTGAAATTCAACGGCTGAACTTGGAACAAGCACTGTTTCTTCATGCTCAGCATCGACCGTGAGTCTATTGTTCACAAGTCTGGTGTAATAATAATCCGCCTGCTCACCAATGATCGACCAATCGTACGTCGCTCGGACTTTGTCGTAGCTGTTTTTTATCAACCTCGCAGCGGTCTGCTCATCTCTCAGCAAATTCACGACGGCATGTGCAAAATCGACCGGTTCATCCCGGACAAACGCCGTTTCGTTATCTTTCACTTCGATACCTTCACACCCGATCGACGTTGTAACGATCGGGATCTTCATAGACATCGCCTCAAGTATTTTTAGCCGTGTCCCGCCTCCCATGCGGAGCGGAACGACATATACTTTTGCCTTGTCGATAAAAGGACGCACATCGTTAACATATCCGGTCACAATAATGTTGTCCGATCTTCGTTGCAGCAGATGCTTCGGAGGTTTACCGCCCACGATATATACTTTTGCATCAGGTAGTTGGCTGATGACATGAGGGAATATCTGGTCCAGAAAATATTCCATACCGTCGTAATTCGGCACGTATCCCATCATTCCGGTAAAAACAAGAGAATTTTCTTCGCGGACGGACGATGACGACGCAAAATAGTCCGTGTCAACTCCGTTGGGTATCACAAACTTTGGCACAGAGGGAACATCCTTGTGAAGAATATATTTATCCCGCTGCGACGTAATGAACAGAGCGTCGTACTTCCTGCACGCGGCGATCTCCTCACGGAAAAATTTTTTATACTCACGCCGGTAGTGGATCTTTCGCAACAATGAGCCGACCCGCTGCGACATCCTGAGAAAATTATCGTATTCTACATTATGCGCATCGAGGATTTTAACTGCATCTGTCTTAAAGTCGAAAGCGCCGACAACAGCAAATTCTGTTTGGATCAGATCGAATTGCTCTTTATCGATCACTGCATCGATCAGAGATTGCATCTGCTGCGAATAGATCAAATGATGGAAGAAACTGTGACCGGAACACAGCGCATACAACTGCCCCAGCCGCCGGAATCTGTCCGTCCACGGATACGGCAGTAAATAGATATGGCGCAGTGATTGACCAAAGTGTTCCCTTAGCAATTGATACTCCGCGTTCCCTCCGTACGCAATCAACGATACCTCGTGCCGAAGCGCAGATTGTTTGAGCAGATGATAGATGCGCAGTGCGCCGCCGAATGTCGGCGGTACGGGTGCATACGGGGCGACAAAAAGAATCTTCATGTACGGGACTCCTTGGATAAGACAAAAAGGTTCTTCAGGTTTTTTAATGAAAAAAATGAGCGCAGGAAATTCATTTCAGCCGGCTCGATCGCTTTCAGGTTTACTAATCCGGCACAGTACACCGCAATGGCGACAACTGCCGTCAGCATCCAATGGACATTACTTTCATGGAACAACCACAAGGTCAATCCCATAAGTGCTGCGGCAACAGAGCCTTTATAGAGAAAATTCGGATTGGCATCCTGAAAGACAGATCGCGGCAGGGACCTCAATGCCATTATCATCACAAAATATTCTGTCAACAACGTTGCCAGTGCAGCACCGATACCGCCGTTCCCTTCATGAAGTTGCGTGAAGGGAATGAAGAAATAATTCAGTGCCGGGTTCAGCAGCATTGCAAAAAATGCTGTCAGTGTCCATTGCCGCTGGCGGTCGGATGCAAAGAGTGCGGTACCGAGGACAAAATCGACGTAGATGAGAAGCAAACCGACGGAAAATATTCTCAACAGTAAAATAGAAGGGGCATATTCCGCTGTTCCAAAGAATAACTCGATGATCTCATGGGAGAATGTAAAGACGCAGACACTGATGGGAATCCCCGCTAATACGATGAACTGAAGACTCTTCTGCGTCGTCACGGCGACCGCATCCTGTTTTGTCATCCACAACTTGGATAACAACGGAAAGAGAGCCATCGAATAAATACTGGGAAGAAACATCAACACGTCAAAAAATCTGTAGGCTGCGCCGTACCATCCCACAACATTCTCCGGCGTCATTAGTGAGAGCATCACGGCATCAATGCGATAATACACAACCGAGAACATCATCCACATAAAGTACGGTATCGATGCTTTGGCGATCCTTGCCATTTCCGTCAAACGTGGTGTCCACAGGTACTGCACATGGCTCTTCATTAATTTCGAAAGGATGAAAAAATTCAACAATGTGCTCAACGCCATGATCACCGATATCGTCACCACGTCAGCGCCGAGCAGCAGCGCAGTGACGCTTAATGAAGTCACGACAACGCGCTCAACGATGGCACTGATTGCGGGATAGTGCATCATCTCCAATCCCTGACACGTGCTATGATATACTTTCCCGACACCTTCCCACAACTTCGAGAATCCAAGAACATAGATCACGGAGATGACAGTTGGGGAATAGCCCACAGCAACCGCGATCCACATTAACGCAACGAATCCTCCCAGCCACACAACAAAGCGAAACGCGATTGAGTTGGAGAGCATGACGGAGATCTTCTCCCTCTCACGTGACACTTCCTTTGCGATGTAATATCCTCCGCCGAATTCGACGACCATTTGGAATATGGTTGTAATGGAGATCGCAAGGAATAATTTCCCGTACTCTTCGCTGCCGAGGTAGCGCGGCAGGAACAGCATAAGGACAAAACTCGACGCCCAGGTGATCGATTGCGACACGATCATCACAGTGGTGTTTTTTGCTACTGAATGTGCGATGCTTCCATTCATGAGAAGATAGCCTTCCGCAGTGTCCGCTGAAATGATGCGGGCACATATTTTTTGGCAAAGAGCATTGAAAAGTACATCGGTATTTCAATGATAATTCTTTTCCATTTCGCCTTCGGTTCGTGAAGAAAACGGAACAGCCATTCGATTCCGAGACGGCGCATCCACAATGGCGCCCTTTTCTTTGTCATTGAAAGAAAGTCGAACAATCCTCCCACCGCCATTGCAACATTCACATTCAGGTCGTGTGAATACCGCGTAAGCCATATCTCCTGCTTTGGCGTACCAAGAGCGACCAACAGTATATCCGGACGGGCTGCATTGATCTGTTCCACAATATTTTTATCTTCACTCTCTTGAAAATATCCGTTGCGGTACCCGGCGATCCGAAGTTTCGGATAGGCGTTGCGGATCCGGTTGCAGCATTGCTGAACGACCGGCTCTTCCGCTCCAAAAAAGAAGAGAGATAAACCTTCATCCTCCGCCATGCGAAGTACTTTGGGAGTAAAGTCTGTTCCGTTCAAATTTTCTATGATCGGATTCCCCGTCATTTTTCCGCCGATCCTTAACCCGCTTCCGTCCGGAAGGACAAGATCACCCAGGTTGATGCACTGCTTGAGAATTTCATTCTGCTGTGCAGAACAGATGCTGTGCACATTCGTGAAAAATATTTTTCGTGCACGGTCTGCACCATGGTCGACGGCGTAGTGCCGTACGATGCGAAGTGCGAGATCACTGTCGATATTGTCTACTCTTGTTCCCATCAGATAAAAACTGCGTAATTGAAAACGGACCTGTTGTGTTTGCTTCTTTGATCTTCTCTCTATCGAATGTGTACTTTCAGTGAATACATCACTCAAAACCTTTTCCCGATCGACCACTGTTGCCATACGATTTCTCCCGCTCCTTTATCCCCCCGTTTTGTCAATTAAGAATTCTTGGCAGCCGCTCTCACCTGCAAATCAATATGCTCGAGTGAATGAACCACTCCCGTTAATGTTCCCAGATAGACCATATTGCGGTAATAGGTCAACTGGAGATCGTAATACGATACTGTGATCTGTCCGACAACAGCGGCAATTGCAACAACGCACACGGACTTCACGTACGGATCGGTCAATCGTGTTAGCACGGACGACGCGTTGCACGCAAAGCAGTTGAGAAAGAACCAGAACAAAAAGAATCCGACTGCGCCCGTCTTTACGATCAACCACAATATTTCATTGTGAGGAATGTAATCGCGCAATGGGAACGGAATATTGGCAAGCGGTATCGGCTGAAAATATTTGTTGCCAAATCCTACCCCGATAACCGGCGAAAATTTTACTGTGGAAGCGAGGTTATACTTCTCGAATTCCCTGTACAAATTGGAATAGTACCGGTCTCCCTGCGCTTCTTTATCGTCACTGACGGCGGTCTTTATCAATCGTACCGGCGACGCGAATCTGCTTTCGCTTTCCCACAGAGCCGCGGAATAAACACCGACGATGACAATGAATATCATTCCTGTTTTCGCCAGTAGCAGTCGCTCTTTAGCAGAAAGAGCGACGAACAACGTAACGAATGACATTGCCATTGCAGCGTACGCCGCGCGTCGTTGAGCGACAAAAAAACCCATCATCAATGGAAAGAGTAAAAGGAGCAATGTGAAACGCTGACTTTCCTGTGCATTGTACAATACCATCGCAAAGAGAAACACGATCAGAGTGAGCATAAACAGAGGATCTTCATGGTTGGTCAGCGTTGGGATGCCTCCCAGTGTAAATCCAAGCACGACAAAACGCGCTATTCCCTGGAACGCTTTCAGCGCTATCGCGATGATACAGACCCACATGAGTGAGCGAAGATCGTCCTTGGTTTGAATGATCTGCGGAACAAGGAAATACAGCGCGGCAAAGTAGAAGAGGGCGCGCACTTCCCACAGTGCAACAAGAAATTCTCCGCCCCGTTGCAATCCATACCCGACAAAAAAGAAGAGTCCGAGAAAGAATGCGAGAGCCGAACCCCACAACGGTATTCTGTTGAAGTGAACGCGTTTCTTGAACCCGGTAACGATAAACCACACAAGCAAAATGAACAAGAGATGAAGTTCAAGAGGATTGAAGACAGCCGCGTCAAGCGACGGCAGATAAGGAATTTCTTTGATATTCCGGAAATACGAAACTTTCAACGTGAACGGATAGAACTCTGGAATATCGAATTGGTCGAACAATAGTACAAAACCTACAAAAAGATAGAATCCCCACTGAACCCGGTACAACGTCAGCGCCACAACCACGGTCATTCCGACAAACGCTCCGGCGGCAAAGATATTTCCGTAGGTAAGTACCAGGATCAGCGATGCCGCCACTGAAACCAGCAGCATCAGTAAAAATGCAATCGCATTCCCCCTGTTCATTTCTTGACTCAGCAGCCACGGTTCGGACGCTTCGTACTGATATGTGTATGTTTCAGTATTCATTCTTCTATCGGTTAATCAATTGGAAATTCGAGTGTATACAGTTGGTGCAACACGATCGCAACCTGTACCGCTGCAAGGAATGCCAGCAACGCTATCGTCGATACTTTCATCCGTTTTGTGTTTCTCCCAATGACAATTGAGAGCATATAACACAGGATGACTCCTCCCAGTATTGCCATGAGTCTGTGCTCCTACTCCTGCTTATCGCTGACTTTGTTGAGAATGAATCCGAGAATTTGTTGTTCGTTCAAACGCCGGAACACTTTTTCCATGTCGTTCCGTTTTGTGGTCACCGAATCGACCACCATCAACAATCCGTCCAACCGGTTAGCGAAGAGGATCGGAAAATCCTCGTTGTTCATGGACGGCATATCCACAATGACAAATTCGTACTCTTGCTGAAGCGAAGTGATCACATCGCTGAATGAGGTCATTTGATCCAGATCCAGATACCGGTGCTTGAACGAGCTTCCGTGATGCCCGTTGCGGCTCGATCCGTTTGTGCGCGACTTTCCGCCGCAGGAAAGCAGATGCAAATGATCTACAGGTGTTTCCCAGAGATGGATGTCCCCGTCGTTCAACGCTTCGATCAATCCCGGACCGGTTGACGTGCCGAAAATTTCATGAAGCGACGGGCGGTTGATATTCAAATCGACAAGCACGGTTTTTTTCTTGTAGCCCAATGTCAGCGAGACCGCCAAATTGGACGCGACCAATGATTTGCCCTCTCCGGGATTTGCACTTGTAATGCCGATGGCGAGACGAATTCCTTTGTTCTTCTTCTTCAAGAGTGAATAGTTGAACGAATTGTAATACTGAAATGCCACGGTATGTTGGTCCAGCACTTTGCTTCGTCCCGGATTCATCACGATCGCTTTGGGAAGCGCAACGAGAGATTCATGCTCTGTGTCCGTTGCAGCAGGAAGCATCTGTTGGAATGGGTGAGATCCGTTCTCTTCGTTTTCATCGCTCATGTGTCGTATCTCCATTATTTCTGTCCGGCTCATTGCTGAAACCTTCCATCAGGTATGTATGCGATTATCGGCTTGTCGTACACTTCAAAGTCTTGCTTCTTTCTCATTGTTGTATCAAGCAGTTCTGCAAACGCTGCACTCACCAATCCGATGATGATGCTGGAAGCAAATCCGCCGAGAATGATCAGCAACCGGTTCGGTTTCGACGGTTCAGTGGGAACAACGGGAGGATCGATGATCAGGAAACGGTCCTTTTGCTTCCGTCCCAGATCCCGCGTTGCCCTGGCTTGTTCAAGTTTGATCTTCATCTCGTTGTACAGATTGCGGTAGATATCATAGTTGGATTCTTTATCCCCCGCTTCAGTTTGAGAAACGGAAGAATACTGCAGATCGGATATCGAACGCGACCTCCGTTTTTCTGCTTCCAACCTCATCGTTCTCATCTTATCGGATTCTTTTTCAAGGGTATTGTTCATCATGACCAGCAGGTCTTTGATTTGGTTGATGAGTTTTTGCATTTCGGGATACCGGGGCGTGTACTTTCTTGAATAGTCGTCGTACTTTGTCATGAATTGCTGCAAGTTTCCCGCGTAGGGGACCTCCATCAATTGCAGTTCATAGAGCGCCTTCCGTCCTTCTTCGGATGATATTGGATCGGGATATTTACGGAGCAATTGCAGCGCCTGGTGGTATATTTTAAACTGCTCATCCACCCTCCTGATTTCACGTTCGGATTCCTCCAAATTTGTCGAGAGCATTCTTCCATCTCCCGGCATCTCCTGGATATGGCGCCGAATGTTTGTCAACATCTCCTGCTGACTCTTTTCAAATCGAATCCGCAGTTCTTCCAGTTTCGTCTCAAAAAAATCGACTGCCAGCTCGTTCCGCTGATTCTCAACCTGCAGTATCGTTTTGATGAACAGATTTGCTATCAACGTGACCGCCTTCTGAGCCCGGACAGGATCTTCATCCATGTAGGACATGGAAAAAGTCGACGATCCGGGGCGTTCTGTGGTAATATTCTTCTGTACTTCTTTGATCAATTCTTGCCGTTCTTCTTCTGAAAGTAATTTATAGTCCGGACTCGTACTTCCTCGGCAGAACAAATGCACCCAGCGTGCACAACCCTGTCACAATTAGAATTGGAATGACGATCAATTTTTTCCTGCGGCGTAATGCCGAAAGAATCTCTTGAGCAGTCAGTTGTCCTCGTGTCAATGAATACGCTCCGTGAATAATACTTTGATTGAAAGGTATCTGTAGTCAAAACAACTCGCGTGCCAACCGCATACGATTAAGAAAAACGGTGGAATCAGCAACGAAGTGGCTTCTTTCTGAAGAATGACAAGGCTGAATTGAAAATCATGAGACTCAGGGTGAGTAAATACGAAACACAAAATTGTACGAAGTGTGTAAAGAATGTTTTTGAAGAGCCGGACAATCACTATTGAGATTTCATAGTAAGACAAAAAGTGACGTGGATGTATCTTGCGTCAAACTACTGCAACGTTATGTTTTCATTATGAGTTAGCGAAATAAAAACACGATGCGTGTGAGCAATTTCATGAGTCAATTCATGCTGGCACATCATTTGCCGTCTCTATTGAGAAAAAAAAGATTATCGATTGACAACTACTATGTACAAAAAATTTTCCTCCTCACTTATTGCTATGGCGCATGTCATGGTCATGCTCTTCGCGATGTTAAACAGTTTTTTCTTCACAGGATGCACAACGGGAAATGCAGTACGAGAGACATCGGTTTCTTCCCGTTCCACACCCGGTACTCTCTTCGTGAAAATGCAATCACAGGCATACACGATAAAGGAAGGGGACAAGATCGATCTCTCTGTGTGGGATTATCCTGAATTCAACACCACTGCGACCGTCAATGCAAACGGAACAATCCCCGTGCCTCTTGTCGGAGATCTGAAGGCAGCGGGGTTAACAAAAGAAGATTTCAGTGCTTTTGCCAAAAAGAAATTTACCGAGTATGTGAAGGGTGAGCCGCGATTGACAGTTGCTATATCAAGCCCGACAGCGCAGAAAGTGGCGGTCATCGGAGCAGTAACGCGTCAGGATAATTACGCGGTCACCTCCGAAGTATCTCTCTTGGAGATACTTTCATCGGCAGGCGGTGCGACAACCGAATCGGATCTGACACATGTGCGCATTATTCGATTTCGTGGAAATCGGGACCCTGTTGAGGTAAATCTTGCAGACGCAATGGAGACCGGAGAAGTTGAAACATTACCAAAAGTCCGTCCCGGCGATACGGTCTATATTCCGAAAAAGGAAAATTTCGTCAGATCATTTTCCGACTTTCTGCGGGATGCAGTCCTATTGCTCGGATTTTTCAGAGTACTGTATTAGATCATTGGACAACCACATGAAACAGACTGATAGAAATATTATTGCTCCACTTTTATTCACGCTGATCTTTTGCGGAATAACATTCGGACAATCGATCCATGATCCGGAAGAACGGCTCTTTCAGTACGGTGCGCGAGCCGGATCATTTGCAGGTGCGTACGTCTCGGAGATGTACGATATCAGCAGCATGTACTGGAATCCCTCTTCAATTTCACAGATGCAACGAAGGACGATCGTCTGGAATTATCAGCAGGGATGGAATGGGAGGTCAAAAACAGAATTGGCGGCATTTCCGCTGACATCCGGATATACGACATCAATCGCTCTTGGAGTCAATGCTGCGCAATTGTTGATCTCTGATAAATCGGGGAACGATCGAATGACTGCGGTGTACGGCATCGATTGCGCACTCTCATTCAAAATTGCACCAACCTTCAGCGCAGGTATTCTCGGGTCAATCAAAACTCATTCAATGAAAAACGGATCGGAATGGAATGCATCATCATCCATCGGTCTTTTATATGCGCCGTCCCCTGAGATCAGCTATGGAATGGTATTCAGCGGTATTGGGAATACAATCTCCTTTGTCACCAAAGACGATTCAATCTTTATGGTCCAAAGTCAATTACCAAAAAGACTGCATCTCGGATTGACCATGCGCTTCCCTTCAGCACGCTCTGAACGGATCTTTAGCATCATTCTTTCCAATGATAAAACATTCGGGCAAACCGGTATAAGATACAATGGCGGATTAGAATGGTCGCTGAGCGAGTTCTTTGATCTCCGCGCAGGATATGTCGTGAGTCCCACATATGCAGGGGCAAAATATGGATTGGGAACAAGGACGGGAGGCATTCAATTCGATTATGCTCTTTCACCAAGTACGGCAACAAACAGATTCCATGAATTCACATTTGCGATAGTTTTATAGCGCATCACTTTCCGGATGAACTTATGATCGAACATTATTACATCATCGTTTTTATCGTTCCCGCACTTCTGGTGCTTTTGATTACACCGGGAGTCATCCGGTATGCCGCGCTGGTGGGTGCGATAGATACACCGAACCAGAGAAAGATACACCAACATCCCACACCACGTTTGGGAGGTGTCTCGATCTGTATCAGCTATTTGGCATCACTGTTCATTTTTTTACAAGTGGGGATCATTTCAAACATTACGACGACGATCGTCTCGTATCAGTGGATCTCGTTCATCGCGGCACTGGTGATCATCTTTTTTGTCGGTGTGGCTGACGATGTTCATCCGTTGAACCCTGGAAAAAAATTCCTCGTCCAGGCGATCGCCGCGACGATTGTTTATGCCGGCGGTTTCAAAATTTCTACGATGACCAGCCTTTTGTCGGCGGGAACTATCGACATCGGAATGCTGGATTATCCTCTCACTCTCCTGTGGATTGTAGGGATCACGAATGCATTCAATCTCATTGACGGGCTTGATGGACTCGCAACCGGCGTGGGGATCATTGCAGCCGGGAGTATGTTCGTCATATCCGCATCAAACGGTCATTACAACAGTGCATTGGTCATTCTTGCGCTCGTCGGTTCTCTCGGCTGATTCTTGTTTTACAATTTCCATCCTGCAAAAATATTTTTGGGCGACTCCGGAAGCCTGTTGATAGGATTCCTGCTCGCCGTTATTTCCATTCATACGGAAACAAAAGGATCAACCGCATTTGCTCTTGTTGTTCCGTTACTTGCACTCGGTCTGCCGATCATGGATACCACGCTGGCAATGATACGACGTCTCCTCTTTTCGTTGTTGCCTGAACAGCGGAATATGTCCGGCGGAATGTTGACAAAGGTGCATTCAATGTTCCTCCCCGACAGAAAACACATTCATCATCAATTGATATCGCTCGGTTTGTCTCATCGCAATGTCGTACTGGTATTGTATTGTGTCTCATTTCTCTTTGGCATCGGTGCATTTGCAGTGACGATCGTAAATACAGCATGGGCGTCGTTCGTCTTTGCGGCAGTTGGAATTGCAATGTTCATCGGTGTACGTCAATTGCAATACAAAGAGATGGCAATCCTGAGCAACGGAATACTTCTCCCGCTCTACGAATGGCCGCTTGTCCGCCAACGATTCTTTCAAGGATTCTTGGATCTCGCATTCAGTGCAATTTCGTGCGCGCTTGCGTTTAGCCTCACGAAGACCGGTTCTCTCCCTATTCCTTCGGATGAAGCTCTGATGATCGTAACGGTCATCAGCGGAATTCAAATTGCGATTTTCTTTGCGACAGGATTGTATGACAATTCATTCCGCTATGCCGGTATTGGAGAATTTCTGCAAGTAGCAAAAGCATGCCTCATTGCAGTGATAGTCGGTGGATGCATCGTCTTGGCGTTGTGGCAACCGTGGATGAATATCACTGCTGCGACAGTCCTGACAGATTTCTACATCCTTACCTCACTGGTAGCGGGAAGCAGAATGTCGTTCCATATTCTCAATTTCTTTTTCGAACGGAAAAATACGAGCGGCTACAATGTGCTTATCTATGGTGCACGAGCAAACGGCATTCTCCTTCTCAACCATATATTGCATAATAAACAGTTAAACTACAATCCTGTCGGATTTCTTGACGACGATCCGTCGCTTGAAGGAAAGCGTATCAGCGGATACACTGTCCTCGGCGGTCACTGGTTCCTGAAACGATTGTTGAAGAAATATTCCGTCAATGAAATTCTGATCGCCTGCGATACAATGAAGCCGGAAGTCCTCCGCCGTGCGAAGAAAATCGCGGATGAAATGCACATTCCGATCCGCAAACGGACAATCTTTTTTGAAGAAATTGAACTGACGCCGGCGCTGACGGGACGAAAACGAAAAGTACTGGAACAACTTGAACCGAATGTCACTCTCTCTCAATCTCAATGAATGTGAACATACAAAAATATCGTTCTTTCTTTTTCTATCTCTTTGCCACTGTTACAATTGCTGCAGCGCAGGTGGTAGAAAAGGCAACCCTTGCCTCACCGACTAACGGAGCAGTAAATCAACAGTTAACTGCCACACTTCAATGGCAATCGGCATCCGGTGCGTCTTCGTACCACATACAGGTCTCAACGTCGCCAACGTTTGCATCAACCATCGTTGATCAATCGGGAATAAACTCCACAACACATGAAGTGGGTCCGTTGGAACGCGAAAAGATATATTACTGGCGTGTCAGAGGAGAGTTCCTGGGAATTGATGGAGCGTGGTCTGACACCTGGAATTTTGGGACTATACCCAATCCGCCGGCAGCGCCAACATTATCCTCTCCCGGAAATCTTTCAACTAATCAGCCGTTATCGCTGACGATCTCGTGGAATGTTACACCGAAAGCAACGGGCTATCGAGTGCAGAGCGCCCGAAATTCACTTTTTACAAACTCACTACGCGATACAACGATCGGTTCTTCAACGACATTGTCGTTACAAAATCTCCAGCGTGAGTCTGAATATTTTTGGAGAGTACAGGTATTTAATGCTGGTGGAACAAGTGCCTGGTCAACAACGTACCGCTTCACAACAATACCGAATCCCCCGCAGATCCCTGCGTTGCATACTCCTGCAAATAATGTCGTGGATCAACCGGTCGCACTTGCGCTTTCATGGACTCCAACATCAACAACAACATCGTACCATGTTCAATTGTCTATACGTTCCGATTTTTCCACTGTGGTATATAACGATTCGCTCGTAGCAGATACTACAGTGCAGATTGAATCACTGCAACGAGATACCCTCTATTTTTGGAGAGTTCAGTCGATCAACGCCGGTGGTACGAGCGGATGGTCATCCTCTTCGCAATTCAGAACGATACCAAATCCGCCTTCTGTCTCCACATTACGATCTCCAATCAACAGTGCAACGGATCAACCCGTCACGCTTCACTTGAGCTGGTCGAGGGTAAACACTGCAGCATCATATCGGCTGCAGATGTCGCTCCGTTCGAATTTTTCGACGCTTGTACTTGATTCGGCGTTGATGAATGATACGATCTTTCAGATTCAATCACTGCTGGTAGATACAACATATTTTTGGAGAGTGGCTGCTGCGAATAGTGGCGGACAAGGCGTTTGGTCCGCGGTGTGGTCGTTTACAACTATCCCGCAGCAGCCTGCCATTCCGACCGTTTCATCGCCTGTCAATGGTTCATTTGTCGACACGAACGCAGTTCTTTTTTCCTGGAGTGCGGTTTCAAAAACATCATCCTACTGGCTACAAGTGTCTCAGGATTCACTGTTCGGCACATTTGCCTTTAATGATTCTGCCATCACAGGTATCTCGCATCGAGTTCCGGAGTTGAAATATAATGACCGTTATTTTTGGAGGATCAAAGGAAAAAATTCAGGCGGCAGCAGTCCGTGGACAACAGCATACAGTTTCATCACACGATCGAAAGATTCATATGCCGGACCGGAATTGGAGTCACCAGGTAACGGCTCAGTCGATCAACCGCAGACAATAACACTACGATGGAAACCGGTACTGACTGCCCTCTCCTATCAAGTGCAAGTGTCAACAAACAGCAGTTTCACATCCATCGTATTTGATAATTCATCGTTGCTCACAGAATCCATTCAGGTGGAATCTCTTGACGGAAGCACGAAATATTATTGGAGAGTCAGATCGCTCTACCTCATTTTTGCCAGTGAATGGTCAGACGTATGGAACTTTACGACCGTTCCGAACTCCCCTTCGGTTCCCGCCCTTGTTGAACCGTTGAATAATGCAACAAACGTTCCGACTGGGATGCGATTTTTGTGGAGACCGGTCACATCAGCAACGTCATATCATCTACAGGTGAGTACGGACCAGAGTTTTTCTACTCTAATAATCAATGATGCTTCGGTCATCGACACCGTTTGCAGGATCGAATCTCTCGCAGAGAACACCAAATACTATTGGCACGTTGCAGCACTCAACAACGGAGGAGCAAGCAGTTGGTCGTCCACATGGTCGTTTGAGACCAACATCGTACTTCCTCCGCCCCCCGATCCAATATATCCACCAAACGGATTGACGCTTGAATCAAATACAGTAACGATCTCATGGAATTCTGCGCCGAATGCCATTTCCTATTGGCTGCAATTGGCATTCGATTCTGCATTCACCGCGATCGTACTAAACGATTCTACGATCGGAACAACATCGCGGAAAATATCCGGACTCGTTGGATCAACTCGGTATTTCTGGCGAGTACGATCCAATCAATCACAGAATAACAGTCAATGGTCACAGCCGAACAATTTTACGACCGGACAAACATCATCATCCGCCGGACCGTCGTTGAATTCTCCGGCAGATAATTCCACGAACCAGCCGACAACAATTACGCTGCGTTGGGATCAGGATGCAGGGGCAGCGTCGTACCATGTGCAACTTTCGAAGAATCAAAATTTTTCTCCGACCGTGCTTGAGGATTATTCGGTGACAGGTACTTCGATACAAACATCCTCGTTAGAGTACGGAACTGCATATTACTGGCGTGTGAGATCGAATTACCTTCTTGTGTCGAGCGATTGGTCGTCCGTATGGAAGTTTACCACAACATCACAAATACCAAATGTACCGACGCTCGTATCCCCCGCAAACGGCGCAACGAATCAGCCGTTACGTGTCACCGTGCGATGGTCATCATCACCGGATACTCTTCGATATCATTTGCAGGTTGCAACCGATTCAATTTTTTCTTCTCTCACGGAGAACGATACAACACTGTCAACTACATCCAAAGAATTGCGGACACTTGCTGTCAATAGATCATACTACTGGCGCGTTCGTGCAGGGAAAGATGGTTTGTGGAGCGCTTTTTCACCGTACTGGACTCTTACAACGAAAGCGGGTGATCTTCCGTCAGCAACAACAGAACCGCCAAGCGCTCTCTCATCCACATCAGCAACGATCAGCGCGCTCGTTTCAGCGAACGGCTACGAAACTACTGTTCGATTCCAGTATGGGACAACCAATGCCTACGGCAACTCGGTAGATGGCATCCCGCTGACAATTCCCGATACCGCAACGGGGCGAAAAATCACGAATACCCTGTACGGTCTCACTCCCAATACAACGTATCACTACCGTGTCAGCACAACGAATCAATTGGGTTCAACGGAAGGTGAGGACCGTTCGTTCACAACGTTGCTTCCTCCGTATCCGGGTCAAATCAGTATCGACGCTTCATTCCAATTTCCGACATATAAAAATCCCTCGGACTATAAGCCAACTCACTACCGGATCATAGGACTTCCGGGAAATTGCAATACCAGGGTCGATTCAATGATGCTGGGAATTCAACGCAGTGATTGGGAAATCTATTGGGATAACGGAGACGGCGAACGAATATTGGTACCGTTCGACGGAAGTCAAAATTTTTCCTTCACAACGGGACGTGCATACTGGTTCATCAAAAAAGGTCCGCTAAAGATTGAACGGACAATTTCTGCGGCGGCACTGGATTCGATGCAAGAGGTCAAGATACAATTACATCCAGGATGGAATTTGATCACCAACCCGTTCAATTCGATCGTTGCCTGGTCACAGTTGCAATCTGTCAACGGCATCACACAACCGATCTATTCATTCGACGGCAGTTTTTCGATTTCGGATACACTGCGACCGTATGTCGGATATTATTTCTTCAATGACTCGGCAAAGAATTATTTAAGAGTCCCGTATGCTACGTTGTTTTCATCTCCTGCTCCGGCACCGGCTTCCGCTGCGCTTCCGAAATCAACGGATAGAGGTTGGAAATTATCGATCGGACTGACAAATAATGAGTACGCAGACCGTGCGACATGGTTTGGTATTGAAGAAGAAAAATTTCGGAGACAAATCCACAAGCCGGCGGGCTTCGACATGCTTCCTGCAGTTTATTTTGATCGCCCGGATTGGAATGAGCGTCACCGAACTTTTGCAACCGACATGCGATCTGCGTTCGACCATCGCCAATCGTGGGAATTCAACGTCTGGCTTCCTGCAAGAAATAAATCTCAAGTGACGGTGTCGGGCATACATTCAGTTCCGGATCAATTCGAGGTGTATTTGATCGATTTAAAAGCATCGCGATGCGTGAATCTGCGGAATGATTCGACGTACGTCTTCTCACCGGCTGATCGCATGACAACAATGAAGATTGTTGTCGGGACAAGCGATTCGATACGGCAAATATTGGAATCTGTAAAGACACCGGCATCATTTACACTGGGAAACAATTATCCAAACCCGTTCAATCCCGAGACATCGATTCCTGTGACGATACCGTTCCGTTCATTCGTTGAACTGAGCATCTTCAATATTCTTGGACAACGAATACAAACGATACAGTCCGGTACGCTTGAACCGGGGAATTACTGGTTCCGATGGAACGGCAAAAACCATGATGGATCGACAGCTCCGAGCGGTGTGTATCTCTCTCAACTGACAACATCCAATGGCATTTCCATAGCCAAAAAAATGCTCCTTACAAAATAAATGAGGTGGGTTATGAGAACAACACAAAAAGCACTATTCGCCGGTATCGTTGCTCTGTTCTGCGTTCTTCCCTCCTGTGCCGATGATCCGAATAATGTTACGGGACCATTGGCAGCCGTCATAGATAAAAGTGCTCTGGAACGTACGGCATTACAGGATGGATTTGTCTCCACCGAACTTGCTCCGTTGAATGACAATGAAAGTGAGCCGGTTGACATCATGAGACATATTTATCCGGCTCATGGACCGCGGGAAAAGATAAAGCTTGTGAGGAAGACACGTCTCATTTCTCATACCTCTTCGTTGAATCCAACAAGCGATTCGACAGCCGTGCTGACATTACAAAAAAAGACATCGGGAGAAGCGGTCATTGCGGCAGTAACGTTCACCGATTCCTCAAAATCCTGGGTAGTGTTCAGAAAACCATTGGAAGAGACATTTACCAGAAAGATACTCTTCATTAATAAACAGGATTCAAAAAATCATGACGACGATCAGGATGACAATGAAGAAGATGACGATAACGACAGCGGAAAGATCGAATGGAAAAAATTAGCACTCTCGTTGATGGAGGGTGGCACAACAGTACGATCGGCACGGATAGTGGAAATCAGCATCGTATTCTCCGACACGACAATTTTTTCGGTCACTTCCCCGCTTGATTTCTATTTGTACTGGAAAAAATATAAACCGCTCTTCCCACATTGCTGGAAAGAGAGAGAGGTGCAGATCAAGGTCCGCGTCGAAAGTTCAAAACCGGATCCTGAGATCGTCCTGGTCCGTCGCGGCAGTGCCGAACATGGAAGAGTTTCGATGAAACAGCAATTAGATCTGACATCCGAAACAAACACCAACGGTGTGTATGAGCGTCTCTATGAAATATCGATGTCCCCGCATTTCAATAAAGGGAGTTTCCACTCTTTAGTCGAAGTGTGGACACATGAATCATTGTACGACAGCACTGCACAGGTTTCGACACATGTGTGGGGAATGCCGTACACGGTACACTAAACTGTATGAGGAGACGATGAAAAATTCATCACATGTCATTCTAATTCTTGCACTCTGTTTGTTCTCGTTTGATCGTCAGGTGGCATACTCGCAAGACAAACTTGGGATCGGAGTTATTGTCGGCGCACCAACTGCGGTCTCGGCGCAAGCACGGTACCCGTCATCCAATTCTCTCGACTTTCTTTTTGCGTGGAGAATGGACAATTGGTTCTTTCTGCAATGCCACTATGATTACAGGATCCGTACGCTTGAACAAGGACAGGAATATAACATCGGTTTGTACGCAGGTCCGGGAATTTTCCTTCAAACCGCACGAAGGGACGATCCGGTCGTGGGATTCAGCGGAAACGTCGGCATTGCATGGCTGTTCAAACAGCATTTTGAATTTTTTCTGGAAGTTTCTCCAAAGATCGGTCTTGTCCCTTCGACCGATCTGCTGATGACAGGCGGGTTTGGTTTCCGGTACGTATTGTAAAAACAAAATATGAAATTCTCATTACCAAATACCTAATCAACTTTTTTTACAACCACTATACAGGAGGTGTGTATGACTATCGTTAACCGCTTTATTGCTATCCTTATTGTCGTGCTTGTGGGAACAAGCATCGGTGTTTCGAAAGGAATTGTAGATTCAAAACTTCAACAAAAGATCTCGGCGGAACCGGGACCTTTCCAGGTGATCGTCACTTTCAGGCATACAGATGATGTCTCAACGATCACTTCACTCGGCGTTCCCTACCTCGCATTGAAATCGCTACCGATGTGTGGTGCGTTGCTGACAAAAGAACAGATCACCGCCGTTTTGGACTGGGAGAATGTTGAAAGCGTGTACTTCAATGAACCGCTGCAATATTTCAACTATGTGGCGAGTGAAATAACCGGCGCGCATTATGTGCAGGATGTATTGAAGTATAAAGGGAAAGGTTCAACAATTCTTGTCCTGGACAGCGGCGTCGACGCGGCACATCCCGATCTTCCGTTTCGCAACAAAGTGATCGAGAATGTGAAGGTCATCAGCGACCTGGGATTGACCGGAACGTCGGCATTTGTCGAAGGTGTCATCAACACAGATAACACGAGCGGACACGGCACGCACGTTGCGGGAACCGTCGCCGGAACCGGTGAAGCATCAGCAACAGATGAACGCAACCCTTACTACTATAGAGGAGTTGCTCCCGAAGCATCACTGGTTGGCGTCGGTGCAGGTGAAGGACTTTCAATCCTCAGTGCGCTGGTCGGTTTTGACTATGCCATTGCAACACAGGATCGTTTTAAAACATCGGTAATCACCAACAGTTGGGGAAACAGTACAAGCGAATATGATCCCAACAATCCTATCAGCAAAGCAAGCTATGAAGCGTACCGAAATGGAATAGTCGTAACGTTCGCCGCCGGAAATGACGGACCGGATAACAATACAATGAGAACGTACTCGATCAATCCATGGGTAATCGGTGTTGCAGCAGGAACAAAAGCAAAAGTGCTTGCAGATTTTTCAAGCCGCGGCGAAGCAACCGAAGAGTATGAACATCCCGATCTTACCGCACCCGGTGTCAGCATAATATCCACACGTGCGCTTGCAACTCCGGTTGGTGCATTAGGTCCGGTCGTTGATGTCAATCACCCGGCGTACTACACCTACTATGCATCTCTCAGCGGAACGAGCATGGCAACACCGTTCGTTGCCGGATCCGTTGCCCTTTTGTTAAATGCCAATCCGCAGCTCTCCCCCGATCAGATCGAAGAGATACTCACGTCGACTGCGGATCCGATGTCCGGCTACCAATATCACCAGGTTGGCACGGGATATATAAATGTCCGTGCGGCTGTTGAAAAAGCGTTGACCATTCCGGGGAATCGAATACAATTTCTCGCGGGCGACACGAAATGGTCAAGTCAGGGAGCGTGGACCATCGTGGAAGAAGATCACGTTGATCTCGGCTACTTCGGTTCTTGGCGGACGGTTGAAAACGAAAATGCCTCCGGTGGCACATACAAAACAGGTCTTATGAAAGTGAAGGGAAAAAAGATCGTTCAACGACCGTCGGTGCGTGCCGTATTCTTCGGAACCAGTGTAAAGGTAGGATACCCGACAAATTCTGACGGTGGAGTTGCTGAAGTTTTCATTGACGGTGTATCGCGCGGGAAGATCAATTACTATAGTGATAATCCACAATGGGATGTGCGAAGTGCATTTGCCGGATTGGACAATACCAACCACACACTTGAAATACGCGCACTCACCGGAAAGATCTACGTCGACAATGTGTATCTCGATGGTAAAATTTTTCCCAACAACACAGAATTTGTCGATGAATCGACAACGTACAACGGGACCGTGGGACCATCTGTGGAAGGAATCCCCGAAACGCAATTGATCCCGTTCGATGTCGCAGACAATACGATCCAGATCAGTGCCGAGCTCGGCTGGACAGGAGGTGTCGATGTTGATTTCTATCTGCTCGATCCTGACGGCAACGAAGTGACCTCAGGAGCTTCTCTGGAAAATCCTGAAGTGTTGACCTACTGGGTCACTACGCCGGGTACATATACGTACAAAATCGTCGGGTATGCAACTGTGGTTGCCAATTATACCCTGACGAGCACGCAGACCAGAGCGGTAGTTTCTCAACAATCGGCATTCCAGAAATCGTCCGGCAGTTCAAAAACAGGACGAGGCATTGCTGCAACTCCGTCAGCGATCACGCTATCGCAAAATTATCCGAATCCGTTCAATCCGGTAACAACAATAACGTACTCGCTTCCGGAACGACAGAATATCCGGATCAAGATATACGACCTGCTCGGTTTGGAAGTCGCAACGGTTGCAGAAGGAATCCGTGATGCGGGAAAACATACTGTTCAGTTCAATGCAACAAATCTTCCGACCGGGATGTATTTTTACCGGTTTGAAGCAGAAAACGGGTACACGACAGTACGCAGAATGTTATTGATCAAATAAACGAGTGTATGTCATGGTATCGTAGACATACTGCAGGAAATGAATCCTCTCTGTTACAGCCTGCGAGAGAGGATTCTTCCCTGCAAATCTGTAACAACGTAAAAGGTGGTGCCGTCATGCATATTCACAATTCTTTCCATCGAGGATATAGTATGATTTTCATGATTGTGATGACATTTCTCTGGGTAAGTCAATGGAGCTATGGACAGACTCCGTCAATTGTCAATGTCCGATTTGATCTTCAGGACAGTACTGTTCTCATACAATATGACCTTTTAATAGCGGAAAAAAAGAAAAGCGGAAACACAGAATATGCTCTTGACGGTGAATACCGTACCGAATTATTTCTGAAAAAAGAAAGTGACAGCGAATTCATGTATCGTCCTGAAAAAATCTCGGGCGATGTCGGAATTGTAACGACGACAGGAAAAGATAAAACGATCGTATGGAATATCCTGGACGAATTGCCGGGAGGTGTTGATGACACCGATTTTTATTTCGAAGTCGCACTTGTACCGGCTGAACCGGCTGGCTCCTCGCAATACCTCTGGTATGGCGCGGGAGCGGCATTGGTTGCGACTGGTATCGTGACGTATTTCATTGCCTCAGAGGAAAAAGAGAAGGACGCTGCACCCGGAAAATTTCCTCTCCCTCCCGGGAGGCCTAAGTAGTTAACAGGATGCAATACGCATACACGACGGAGTGAACATGACGATGATGAGCCAAATTCAATACCATTTACAGGAAGGCGTCAGTATCTCTGATGCTGTGAAAAAACATCCCGATCTTTTGACTCCCGCAGCGTTACGGTTCATTGTAACACTTGAACGCGAATTCGGTGAACGACGGCGAGCACTTTTACGGCGGCGACAGGAACGGCAGAACGAACTTATTATAGGAAAAATGCCTTCTTTTCCGAAAGAGACTGAACACATACGGACATCGTATTGGAAGGTAGCTCCAATTCCCTATCCCCTGCTCGATCGGCGCATTGAACTAGTTGGTCCACCCGATACGAAAACGATTGTGGACGCATTGAACTCCAGTGCAAATGTGTTCGTTGCCGATTTCGAAGATACATTCTCACCCACCTGGGAGAATGTCGTACAAGGACACAGTAATATTCATGACGGTATTCATGGATCACTCATGTACGCTGACAATGAAGGAAGACAGCACGCTATTGTGCAAAACAGTGTAACGCTGATTGTCCGCCCGAGAGGACTACAGGCATTGGAGAAACATATTCTTGTCGAAGGCAGACCGATATCAGCGTCGATCTTCGATTTCGGACTATTCGTGTTCCACAATACGGAGGAACTTCGAGCACAAGGAAAAGGGCCGTACATATACGTGGCAAAGATAGAAAATCAACAGGAAGCAAAACTGTGGAACGATATTTTTCTCATGACACAGGACGAGTTACAAGTCCCACACGGAACTATTAAGGCAACGGTTAGCATTGAAACGCTCACGGCTGCATTCGAAACTCAAGAGATCATGTACGAGCTGCGCGATCATTGCGTCGGGCTGCAATGCAATTGGTGGAATTACGTCTTCAGCTTCATGAAGAAGGTCCGACATCTTAGCGAATATGTCGTACCGGATGTCGTACGCCTTTCAACCATGACGAATTTCCTCCATTCTCTCTCTCTCTTGACGATTCAAACAAGTCATAAACGGGGCGTACATGCATTGGCGGGACCGACAACATTGCACCCTGCAACAGTAGACGGCACGCATAACGAAGCGTTGATGATCAAGATCCACGTCGATAAATCCCGTGAAGCTGAAGAGGGATTTGACGGTACGTGGATCATGCACCCGGCGATCCTGCCCATCTCCAAGATGGCTTTTGATGAGGCGATGAAAGGTCCGAATCAACTGCATCGCAAACGCGACGATGTGATCGTTACTGAAAGTGATCTGCTGACAGTGCACCGCGGTGAGATGAATATTCAGGATTTCCAATCCACCATTCGCTCTCTACTGGAATATATTTCGTCGTGGATAAGCGGTAAAGGGATGCTGATCAAGAACGATACTATTTTGACAGCAACCGAAGCAGAGATCGCTCGGACACAACTGTGGCAATGGAAACATATCGTTCGCCCCAGCAGGACCGAAGGAACGATGCTGACAGACGAAATGTACAAAAAATCGTCGGGCGAGGAATTGAAACGGATCCTGTCGATCGAAAAACGAAAAGAGATGATCCAGCAATATACGGTTTCAAAATCGATTCTCGACCGGCTTATTTTGGATAAGAGCTTCAGTGATTTTTTTTCGACACTGGCGTACAACCACATTGAGTGACGGATGATCACACTTGCAGGACAGACATCAGCCGATGAGCAAAATCCGATTGACTCAATGAATACTTCAACGGAGCATTCGCTTCAGGAAGCCGGTCCGATGATCCTGCAGACCCTCTGCATTATCGGCGGTTGGCGCGGCGGAGAACTTTGGAAATTCGATACACATCGAAAGATGCTTTTGAATGTATCTCATTGGTTCTCCCCTTCTCAACAGGTCGATATTTCCGCTCTTATGAAACGTCAGTCCGTCATATCCGGACAAGGAATACCGGGGAAAGTGTGGGCGCAAGGAAAGGCGAAATGGATCACCGACCTTTCGCACGATATGAATGCCGACGAAGGGGAAATATTCAACGGCAAAAAGCCAAAAGGAGCTCTCGGCATCCCGATCCGCAATAACAATATTTTGACCGGCGTACTGCTGTTGTTCTCCACGACAACACAAAAGCCGGACGGAGATACGGTCGAATTGTATGTGTCGTTGGGAAATCAAATTGGTGATTTCCTTAAACGGGCTGAGATGGAAGAATCTTTGCGTGAAAGCGAAAAACGTCTTCGCGCTCTGATCGAGAACAGTTCGGATGCCATCATGGTGCTGAACACAAAAGGAGATATCCAGTATTCTTCTACGTCATCAGAAAAGATCTTCGGATACACGACCGAAGAATTGACCGAACGCAATCTGGTGTCATTCAGCGTAAAGGATGATCAATCCAGCGTGATGGATCTTATTACCGGTTGCCTGGTAAACACCGAAACCGCAGGAAGCTCGCAGTTCCGCATTTGCCATAAGAACGGGACCATACGCTGGGTAGAAAGTATCGCTACCAACCTGATGAGTGAACCGAGCATTCGCGGCATCGTGATCAACACGCGCGATGTCACAGACTGGAAGGAATCAGAAGAAAAAATAATGCGGTTGAATGAAACGCTCGAGCAACGGGTGCTTGAACGAACAGCGGAACTTCAACATGCCAACAAGGAGTTGGAAACGTTCAGTTATTCCATCTCGCACGATCTTCGTTCTCCCCTCCGTGCAATCGACGGATTTTCACGTGAGTTGGTCGAAAAACATTCTCCCCGCTTGGGCGATGAAGGCACACATTATTTGCAGATCATTCGAGATAAGACCCGAAAAATGGGAACCATGATCGACGACCTGCTAGAGTTCGCGCGCATCAGCCGACAAGATATCAGAACGGAGACTGTTGACATCGGCGGACTGGTCAAAGGGATTATCGAAGAGGTCCGCAGAACGAATGATTATGCACATGTCACGATTGTCGTTAAGGAATTGCCCCCCGCTCTCGGCAGCACATCACTTCTCCGACAGGTATTTGTCAACCTGATCGAGAACGCATTAAAATTTTCACGAAATGAATCAAATCCGGAAGTTACTTTAGGCTCGATTCCCGGATCTGAACAACATACATATTTTGTCAAAGACAACGGCGTCGGTTTCGATCCGAATCACGCAGCAAAATTATTCGGCGTGTTTCAACGCCTGCACAGTGCAAAAGATTTTGAAGGAACAGGTGTCGGTTTGGCAATCGTCCAACGGATCGTCCATCGGCATCACGGGAACATCTGGACTGAAACGCAGCCCGGAAAGGGTGCGACATTTTATTTCACACTACCAACACACCATGTATAAAAGGAATGATATGGAGACAGGACTGGATACCATTTTACTCATCGAAGATGATGAGATCGATACTGAACTTGCGACCAGAATCATCAAAGCAAAGGCGCCATCCATGAGGATCATTACGGTAGGAAACGGAGTAGAAGCATTGCAATATCTCTTCCCCGCTTCAGGAGCGTCGGCGCATTTGCTCAATATCAAAATTGTACTGCTGGACCTTCACATGCCCGGCATTGACGGGTTTGAGGTATTAAAACGGATGAAGACCGACATGATCGCCAGATTGATTCCCGTCGTCGTCTTCACGTCATCGCGGGAATTGAAAGATGTCGAAACATGCTATCGGTACGGGGCAAACAGCTACATCGTTAAACCGATCGCCATGGAACAATTCGAAGATGTTGTTTCAAACATCGTACACTATTGGTCCCACCATAATGAATCGGTAAAGGAATACAGCATACAACAGACACAACAGGAAGTCGATTCATGAACAACTCCCGATACGCACGCAACGTATGAATATGACACGAAAGAACAGACAACCGACAATCGGTATCGCAGAACCAATGACCGTCTCTCAAATGACCAGGAACAAGAATGAACGGAGACCGGTATCATCGTCAAAGGCTTTGCTCCACCTCCTGCTAATAGAAGATGTGGAAAGTGATGCAATGTTGATCGAATTCGAATTGCGCAATGCAGACATCCCGTTCATATTAAATAGGGTGGAAACAGAAGAAGATTTCATCCGGTCGATAAAAGGATTTTCCTTCGATGCCATCCTCTCGGATTTCCATCTTCCCGCGTTTTCCGCTATACAGGCATTGCGCATCGTGAAAGAAATGAATATCGACATACCGTTCATCCTTGTGACCGGATCGCAGTCGGAAGAGATCGCAGTCGAATGTATCAAGCAGGGCGCCGATGAATCTGTTGAAACAAAGCCTGACACGGCTCCCTTCGTCGCTTCTGAATGCGATCAGCAAGAAACAAATAGAACGAGAACGATATAAAGCGATCAATGACCTCAAAACGTCGCGGGAGAATCTCCGCGCACTCTCAGCGCATCTACAATCTGTTCGGGAGGAAGAACGAACACGGATCGCACGGGAGATCCACGATGAACTCGGACAAATGTTGACTGCATTGAAAATGGACGTTTTATGGCTTCATGGAAAAATTTCCGCACTTGCGAACAAGCCGGTCAAACAATTCGATGAAACGATCAAGTCGATGACTTTTCTTATCGATTCGACCATCAATTCCGTGAGACGTATTGCCACCGATCTCCGTCCCGGTGTATTGGATGATCTCGGACTTGTCCCCGCTATCGAATGGCAGTCTCAAGAATTCGAAAAGCGGACAGGCATTCTTACAAAATTCAGTTCCTCGGTGCGTGAAGCAAACATCGAGCGCGAACGGTCCACAGCTATCTTCAGAATTCTTCAGGAAGCACTGACAAACGTTGTGCGACATTCGAAAGCATCAAAATTGTACATCCGGTTCGAGATGACTAACACTCAGCTGATCCTGACAGTTGAAGACAATGGCAGAGGAATACGTTCTGAAGAGATCAACAGTCCGAGATCGCTCGGGCTGCTCGGCATGGGAGAACGGGCGGAACTGCAGGGTGGTTCGATCGATATTACCGGTCAACCGAATGAAGGAACGAGCATAACCGTTTCACTACCGAGAACAAAGGGAGAAGAGCAGAAGCAACGTCATGATTGATATCATCATTGCCGACGATCATGCTATCGTGCGTCAGGGACTGAAAAAAATGCTCGGGGAAGAGTCGGATATGAAAGTGATCGGCGAATCATCTTCTGCGGATGAAACGCTCCGTCTGATCCGGACGCAACATTGCAACGTCCTTCTACTCGATGTGACGATGCCGGGAAAAAGCGGATTGGATATCATTAAAGATCTGAAGCAGACTGCGCCGAAGATGCACATTCTTGTTCTCAGCATGCATCCCGAAGCGCAGTTTGCACTCAGGGTGTTGCGTGCAGGCGGTTCAGGATACTTGACAAAAGAAAGTGCGCCCGAAGAACTTGTGAGGGCGATCCGTAAAGTAGCGCAGGGGGGCAAGTATGTCAGTTCAACGCTTGCAGAACTGTTGGCTACCTTGACGGAAACAGATGTGGAAAAACTCCCGCACGACCGCTTGTCGGAGCGCGAATTTCAGATCTTGCGGATGATCGTACAAGGGAAATCGGTATCGGAAATCGCTCAACAATTGTCGCTCAGTATAAAAACTGTCAGCACGTACCGCACGCGGGTTCTCGACAAAATAAATGTGCGCTCAAATGCGGAACTCGCCCGGTACGCTGTTGAACATCGTATCATCGAATAACAAGAAGGAGGTTCTATGAAGTATCTCTCGCGTTGCACCGTTTCACTGATGATGTTCTTCTCTGCGGCATCGTACGCTCAGGAACCGGGACTCCCTGCTGCGGGAGGAAAAGGTTTGGTTTTTTCTTTCTCCGGGCTTGGGAATCTGAATCTCAACCAGTTTGAAGGGGGCATCGGTGCAAAATATGCAATGACCGATGTAGTGATGATCAGAGGAGGTCTGCAATTTGCTATTGCAGGACGAGATGTGCCCGCAAACCCACCCGCAGGACAGACAGGAACCGATGGATCGGTCTCTGCAAATACATTCGGCGTTTCGGGAGTGCTGGAGTACCACCTTACTCGAACACGGGTCAGCCCGTACATCGGGGCAGGATTGGGGATTTCATTCACCAGTACCGAATCGAAGAACGCCGTCACAGGTGCGACAGCGCAAACGATAACGAAGAATAATACCGCGGGCGAAGCGATCGACGGTGCTTCCTACTTCGGGGGAATGATGCTGAACATTTTTACCGCCGGCGGATTGGAATACTTCATCACAAACAATGTCAGTCTCGGCGCGGAATATCGTTTCGGTTACGGAACGACATCCCGATACGACGAAGAGACAACCACAGGCAACACGACTGTCACAACAAAAACAGGTTCATCAAGTCTCTTGGGAATTACAACCGGCGGTGCGTTAGCATTTGCGGTCTATTTCTGAAGTTTTCATCCGGTGCTCCTCCCCCTGACATCGGATGGAAAAAAAACCGCTATACGGCATTCCGTAAAGCGGGAAAGAACTCCGAAGTACTCCCCCGCTTCGGAGTTTTTATTTTAAATACATCGAAGTCTTCTCATCAATGATAAATTAATGTCCTGCTGAGTTCCGTTCCGGCGGGATGAACTGTGTCGAGGAATGGCTCTTTATGAACTGACACACTTTCGCTTCGCTCGGTGTCACGATTTTTAATTTTTGAAACCGCTTCTACTTCCTTTTTCCTTTTGTCTCCGGATCGGCTTTCCATCAAGCATTGCCGGTTTGAATTTTGTTTTAAGCGCTGCAGTCATCGCCGCATCGCAGAGCACCTGATCAGGAGTCTTTTCTATCAATGCGCTCGTCACCTTCCCCAGCGTATCCACCCACATCTTTACCCACACATCTCCTTCAATGCCGTTATCCATTGCTTCCTTTGGATACACCGCTTTTACTGTGCTGATCATGATCGGACCGCGATTGTTGTTGTCCGTTTCCACTTTTCGAGACGCACAGCTGCACAACAATAGAGCGACTACAAGCGACAGGGCAAAAGTATTTTTCATTCTGTTTCCTTTCTTTTTCAATCTTCATGGATCGGACATAATGGAAACTGATTCGTCCCGGCGATATCCTTATTGTACATCGGCACGATTCCGCTATCGATAAGAACATGACCGTAAATATCGGTCACCCTGAATGTAAACGGGTTCGAGCCCATATTGGCATATCCGGCAAAATAATTGTACGACATCCGTGGCAACTGTTGAAATGAATTTTGCGAGGTCAAGTACTGAACGCTGTAGATCGGGTATCGGTGATTCCGTATCTGAACCGCAGTCCACCAATAATTAATGCTGTCTTTGAATCGGTAGGTTATTGAACCGTTCGTCGCGCACGCAACCAACTCCCAGCTGATCGGTACTCGTCCGAGCAATGTATCCGCTATCTTTGAGAACGCCTGCGGACTCAAATCGATGTTCCCTCGCGGACATTCGGGACAGAGGTCGACGATCCTGATCAGGATCGTGCTGTCGGGACCGGTAACACGGATGCATGCGCCGCAAATTTGAGAACCGGAAAAATCGAACGCATTCATCGCACCGATCATCAGATCGCTTGTGGATGAATCAAACGAGCAACTCCCTTCGCCGTTCGCTCCCCAATAATATGTCCCTTCTCCGTAATGTACGATTGTTTCATCGGGACAGCGAAGCACCGGTTCTTGAAACGAATACGGTTGGTCGGAACATGAGGTAAGGCTGAATAACAGCACGACAGACAGATGTACTACTATGGATGATATCCGCACAATTCCTCTCCAAATCTTCCCCCACATTAACGTCAAGCATACCTTCTATCAACGCAATGTACACAAAGCGAAGTTCCTTTAGGTACCACTTCTTTCAAAACAATTCATTGCCGTCAATCACAAGTGCTTGTAGGAATTGACCGACAACTCCCCCTTCGATAATCCCGCAGCAGAATCAGTCCATGCCGATACTGTGCGGAGAGGCTTTATGGTATTTTAGTTCCACAATAATGTATCACTGATACCATTGAAAACGAAATACAACATGAAATTTTTTATAGCGGACGGATCGAAACTGGGACTGCGTCGATTGCTGATGCTGCTCGGCGACAAGAAAGAATTTGAACTTGTCGGGTATTCGGCAGATGTCACGGCGGCGATCATCTCCATTCAGACTGTAAAACCGCAGGTTGTGATACTCGATCTGGATATGCGCGGAAGGAACGGCATCGACGTGCTGAAGATGATCAAACATGAGATGCCCGATACGATCTTCATCATCTTGACAAATGCGGCAAGCGAACAATACCGACGACGGTGCAAAGAACTCGGGGCGGAATACTTCTTCGATAAGTCAACCGAGTTTTCGCTGATACCGATCACGTTAAAAAAACTTGCCGCGCAATGTGAACACGAATCCGCTAAGGAGAAAAAAAAATGAATCCAACGAATTGCAACTTAAACATTCAGCCAACGGCTGGCAACTTTTTTCACCAACTATTACAAGGAGAAACATACGTGAAAAAACTTTTCACAGTACTCACAACCTGCTTGCTCTCGCTTCTGATGATGACAGCGACAAGCACACCCGCATTCGCCCAATCGGGAAAATGGTCAACGGCGTACTACGCAGGTTGGTCACAAGGGTACAACAACACAGGATTACTCCCCGCTCAGAATATCGATTTCGGCGGAGTCACGCATATTGTGCACTTTGCGTTGGTACCGCGCGCAGACGGATCGCTTGATGATGCCTCGAACAGCGTTACGGCATTCAATGCCAACGCGATCATTTCTGCGGCTCATGCTGCCGGAAAAAAAGTGATCATTACGGTCGGCGGATTTTACACCGACGGCTCTTTCAGGAGTGCAACGAGCAGCGCCAACCGGACGACGTTCGTCAACAACCTTGTCAATATTATGACAAGCCGCGGGTATGACGGTATCGATGTCGATTGGGAGCCGCTCAGTTCTTCAGACGGTCCGCAATTCGTAGCATTCATCACTGAACTACGTGCCGCAATGAACACCGCAAAACCAGGCGCACTGTTGACTGCCGCTACCGCTTGGGGTGCATCGGTCTTCGCACAGGTAAAGGATAAATTCGATCAGATCAATCTTATGACCTACGATCTTGCCGGCGCATGGTCCGGATGGGTAACATGGCACAATGCCCCGATCACGGACGGCGGGTTCAAATTCCCGAGTACGGGCAATCCACCCCCTTCTTCTGAAGGAATGATCAATGAGTTTATTGCAGCAGGCATTCCTGCATCAAAACTTGGAATTGGTATTGACTTCTACGGTTATGTTTGGAGCGGCGGTGCCGGAACGCCCACAGGGGGGGCTACCGCACCGCGCCAAACTTGGACATCTGCACCGACTGTTCAAGCAAACGTACCGTACTCCACTATTATGGATACGTACTATCAAGCCCAATATTACCGCTTTGATAATGCCACCGGCGTTTCATATCTCAGCATCGACAATACTGGATCGGCAAACGATAAGTTCATCTCGTACGATGACGAAGCTACGATCACTGCTAAGTACAATTATGTAAAATCAAAAGGACTCGGCGGAGCGATCATATGGGAGCTTGGTGGCGGATATCGCAGTAATATGCCGGCAGGACAGAAAGATCTCTTATTACAAGCAGTAAAAAACGCACTTGGCGGAACGAGCGTCCCGGACATTACTCCGCCGAATGTCGCAATCACCTCACCAGTGAACGGCGCATCTCTCACCGATGTCGTCGTCGTTGCTGCAACTGCTTCGGATAATGTCGGAGTTACAGGAGTTCAATTTAAAGTCGATGGCGCGAACATTGGTGCAGAAGTAACCGTTGCACCGTATACCGTCTCGTTGAATGTCGTGACATTGACCGCCGGTACTCATACAATTTCCGCTGTCGCCCGCGATGCTGCCGGAAATACAAAAACAGCAACTGTTTCGGTAACGGTCATTCTCAGTATTCCTGATATCACAGCTCCGACAGTTTCACTTACGTCGCCGACGAACAATTCAACGGTCTCCGGAACTACGACTCTCAGTGCTACTGCGACAGATAATGTCGGCGTCGCTGGAGTACAATTCACCGTCGATGGTGTAAACTTCGGAAGTGAAGATGTCAGCGCTCCGTATTCTCTTTCATGGAATTCTGCACTGGCAGCAAACGGATCGCATTCAATCGGTGCAATTGCGCGCGATGCGGGAGGGAATAAAACTACTTCATCGGTTACAGTGACGGTTTCAAACACGACCGGCGGTACGACATCAGATCTTGCGGTGTACAACGATGCTCTGCAATCCCCATGGATCAATTCGTCCTGGAATGCTACGCTGACGGTCGGCAGCACGGAGCAAATATTCTCCGGCTCGAACTCAATGAAAGTTGCTATCACAGCCGCTTGGGGAGGATTGAGCTTGCACTACGGCAACTGGGGAAATACATCGAGTGTTTCACCGGCACAGTACAAAAGTCTTGATTTTACCCTCTTCGCTCCGGCAGATGGAACACAGCTCTCCATCTTCGCCGAAAACGATCTCGGGCAGTCATTCCCGTACGTGAACTACGGCGCAGTAACAAAAAATCAATGGATCATCGTTTCAATCCCGATGGGTCAATTGAGTCCGAACGGACAGATCATTCACCGTATCTCGATCCAGGAATTGAGCGGAACGCCAAAGACCTTTTACGTTGATAACTTCCGCTTTGTCGGAAACTCTTCAACGCCGCCACCGGCAGCCGATACGACCAAACCGATAGTTGCTTTCTCATCACCTGCAAATGGTACATCAGTTTCAGGCACGGTGTCAATCAGTGCAAATGCTTCTGACAATAAAAAAGTCGTCGGCGTTCAATTCAAATTGAATGGAACAAATCTTGGTAACGAACTGACCGCATCACCGTACACTATCTCGTGGAATACGACTTCTATTGCAAACGGCACACATACATTAAGCGCTGTTGCTCGGGACTCGTCCGGAAATACAAACGGTGCTTCCCTTTCGGTAATTGTTTCGAACATCACGACACCTCCTCCGACAACAACGGCATTGGTTGTGTTCGACGATTCGCTTCGGTATCCGTGGATCAACACATCGTGGAGTACGACGGCAACATTCGGCAGCGCTGAACAGAAATATTCAGGCGCAAAGTCGATCAAAGTGGTTCAAAACAGGTGGGGCGCATTGCGCTTACACAACGGCTCGTGGAGCAAACCCGTTAATATCGTCTCCACTCAGTTCCCGAGTGTCAGCTTTACTATCTATGGCGGAACAACAGGTCTTACATTGGGTATCTGGTTAGAAAATGACCGGGGGAATTCCTTCCCCACCATTCAAAATGTGACCGTTCCTGCAAATCAATGGAATTCATTCACATATCCCATGAGCCAGTTGAATCCCTCAAACTACGTCATCAATAGTATTGTCATTCAGAACGCAACCGGGGAGACAAAGACGTATTACATTGATGATGTCCAGTTCAACGGCCTGCCGCAATCGATGGCAAAGAGTACGATGGACGTCAGTGAACTCGATATGGTCCCGACGGAATTCGCGATGGAACAGAACTTCCCGAATCCGTTCAACCCGACGACATCGATCAGATACGCAATTCCGTTCAATGCCACGGTTCGCCTGGAAGTATACAATGCTGCAGGACAGCAGGTTGCTTTACTTGTCAACGAAACACAGAGCACCGGAGTATATGATGCCACATTTGACGGTAAGTCTCTTTCAAGCGGTGTTTACTTCTACCGGCTGACAGCTAAAAATTTAGAAGACCCGCAGGCGAAACCTTTCGTTCTTACAAAGAGAATGATCATGATGAAATAAAAAGTCCCTCCTCAATAAAAAAGAAACAGCCCGATATTATTCGGGCTGTTTCTTTTTTACACTTAATTATTTTTAATCTGCCCACCCTTTATTCCCTTGAACATCGCTGTGATTTTTTTATTTTTGTATATACGTTGGTTGCGACCTTCTATCTATAAGTCTTATTGTCACTCCTTCCTCGCAGGCGAAGGATGCGGCTTTTTTCCGCACCATCTAAAAATTCTTTCACGCTCACGTTCATCGCTGCATTGATCCAGCAATGTAGACGAAGGAGTCTGTCATGAGGAAATGGTTCATCATAGTTTGCATCACCGGAGTGAATTTGTTCTTTCATTCACTCCATGCTCAATCCACCCCATGGGTCACTGCATATTATGCGGGGTGGACTCAGGGTTGGTATAACAACGGCGTCTTGCCTGCCGAGCTTATCGATTATTCAGCAGTCACACATATCATTCATTTCGGACTAGTTCCCCGGTCGGACGGAACTGTGAACGGCGATGCGAACAGCGTAGTTAAATCAAACTCCGATGCACTGATTCCACTCGCTCATGCAGCCGGGAAAAAAGTTCTGATCTGTGTCGGAGGTTGGGGCACAGACAGGGAGTTTCGAAATGCAACAGGATTGCTGACAAGATCTGCATTCATCGGCAATCTTATTGCTTTCATGCAGGATCGCGGGTATGACGGAATCGATATCGATTGGGAACCACTTTCATTTTCGGATCTGTCACAATACACGGTGTTCATCACGGAATTGCGGGCACGGCTGGATCATATTTCACCGCGACCATTGCTCACTGCAGCCACATCATGGGAAGCACCCATTTTCGCATTGGTCCACGATAAACTGGATCAGATCAATCTGATGACGTACGATCTTTCCGGTGCCTGGCCCGGATGGGTTGCATGGCATAACTCACCTGTGTACAACGGCGGATTTCGGTTTGCAAGCAACGGCAGGCTGATCCCTTCGGCGGATGATATGATCGAAGAATTTATATTGGCGGGCGTACCAAAAAATAAACTGGGGATCGGCATTGATTTTTACGGTTATGTATGGAGCGGAGGTTCCGGTACATCGACCGGCGGAGTAACTGCGCCACGGCAAACATGGTCGTCGCCGCCTCAAGTGCGAGTCAACGTGCCGTATTATTCGCTCATACAGCAGTATTACGCTCCGCACTATTACCGCTGGGATTCCATTGCACATGCATCGTATTTAAGTATCGACAATCCGGGCTCAGCAGACGACAAATTTGTAACCTACGATAATGAAATGACAGCTCGAATGAAAATGGAGTACGTGCGGTCGAAGGGGATCGGCGGTGTGATTATTTGGGAACTGGGGGGCGGAATGCTGCCGAAAAATTTTACAAATCGGGATCGACTCTTACAAAGCGTTAAAAAAGCAATGCTCAATGAAACGGGGTCACCCCCGCCACCACAGACGACAATCACACCAGCCCACTTTACACGCGGCGTCCCGTTGAAACCGACACTCAGATGGAATGCACCGAATGATGTTCCCTGGTATCGTGTTCAGATCGCATACGATTCACTTTTTACGTCACCTGTTCTTGATCAATCATGGATCATCGATTCCACATATACCGTCAACTACCTCCCGCCCGACACGACCTATTACTGGCGCGTTCGATCGTTGAACGCTTTTGCAGAAAGCGAATGGACACAAACATCAATCTTTGGAACTGCAATCGATTCTTTGATCCCGCAATCATGGCAGTTTATTTCCAATACCGGAGACAATGCGACGGTGTTGATCCCATCAACGGTCGTTCCAAGAGTGGGAAAGCGAGTTCTACAAAACGGAGATCTCATTGGAGTGTTTTACAAACAAAATACATCTTTACTATGTGCCGGCTACGCTCAATGGGAACAGGGAAAGAATATTTCCATCACAGTCTGGGGAGACAATTCACTGACAACAGTGAAAGACGGTTTTGCTTCAGGCGATACAATGTATTTTAAATTCTGGGAGAGAAAATTCGGCATCGAAAATAATGCTTCGCCAGGTTTTTCTTCGGGTGGACCTACGTACAGTAAAGACGGTATCTACACTCTTCAAAGTCTCGTTGCACCTGCGGATAATAAACAGTTCATTCTGTTGCAATCAGGATGGAATATGATCTCCAGTTATATCCGCAATACCAATTCATCAATAGAACATGTTACATCGCCGATCAGATCGAATCTTATCCTCGTAAAGGACAATAACGGAAATATCTTTTTGCCTGACTCAAATATCAATACGATTGGAGCGTGGAGATTGGATCAAGGATATCAATTCTATATGCGTGATAACGATACATTGATTATGCAGGGTGACGAAGTCTATCCTGAGTCAACAGCAATTTCCTTATCTGCAGGCTGGAATATGGTTCCGTATCTCCGTACAAGTCCCATGTCGCCGGATACTGCCCTTACAACCGTAAAAGCCGATCTTACTCTCGTTAAAAATAACGACGGAAAAATTTATTGGCCTGAGTTCGGTATTAATACGATGAAGATGATGCATCCCGGTCAAGGGTACAAGATCAGCGTCAAACAAAACGACATACTCACGTACCCACCGAACTCCGGTCAAACGGTACTTGAGAAAGCAGCTGCGGCAGAGTACAGCGACGTAAGAATGGAGTACTATCCGGAAGTTTCGGGGACGGGGAGCAGTGCAATTCTGCTCATCCAATCACCGCAACTGAGTGACGGAGATGAGATCGGTGCATGGTCAGGGAAAGAAATACTTGTCGGCACGGGAAAAGCAATTTCTGGAAAGTGTGTTGTCATACTGTGGGGAAAGGATCCGTTGCTTTCGGAACAAAACGGTGCGGACGAAGGAGAACCATTGAGATTAACTCTGTGGAAAAAAAATCTACGTAAAGAGGCACGATTGATGATTTCCTCTCTTAAAGACGGGATCTCAAAGACGCATGTCTCGCCGTCACTCAAGTACAGTGCGGAATCTGTTTTGATTGGGACGTCGAAGAATGTGCCGTTCACGCACTATCTTGAACAGAACTATCCCAATCCCTTCAATCCCGCCACGATGATCTCCTACGGAATAGCGGAACGGGTTCATGTTCGATTGGATGTATTCAATTCAATCGGGCAGCGTGTTGCTCTTCTCCGGAACGCAGTACAAGAGCCGGGTGAATATACCGTTGAATTCAGAACAACGAGAAGTATTCGTCTTGCAAGCGGCGTATACTATTGCCGGCTTCAAGCGGGAGATTTTGTCTCAACAAAAAAAATGCTGATGCTTAAGTAGCAGCATTGGCATTCTGAGTGAGCCCGAATTCATGCAACTTGTTGTGGAGCGTTTTACGGCTTACGCCGAGCAGTTTTGCTGTTCTTGATTTGTTATTCTTTGCATACGCAAGCGTTTTGATCAATAACATTCGTTCCGCTTCCCTATAGGTAGTGCCAAGCGGGATGTTCACGTAGACACTGTTGGTCTCCGATTTTTTGATCGTGAGTGGAAGTTCTTCCGGCGCAATTGCATCCGCACTGCTGGTGACGACAACCCGTTCGATGACGTTCCGCAATTCTCGTACATTCCCCGGCCATTCATATTGCTTGAGCAGTTCCAGGGTGTCTTCACGGAAATGCCTCTCCGGTCTGTTATGTTTCTCTTTGAATATGGGGAAGAAATGATCGATCAAGAGCGGTATGTCTTCTTTGCGTTCTCTGAGAGGAGGCATATGGATCTCTATCACGCTGAATCGATAATACAGATCCTGTCTGAATTCTCCGTTGCTCATCGCGTCGTGAATATTTTTATTTGTTGCAGCAATGGTCCGCACATCAACGTGAATCTCTTTGTCTCCGCCGAGTCTCCGAAATGCTTTTTGTTCGATCACGCGGAGCAATTTTGCCTGCGTATCCGGATTCATTTCGGCGATCTCGTCAAAGAACAATGTTCCTCCGTTCGCTGCTTCAAAGTTCCCCTCTTTCTTTTTCAACGCACCTGTAAACGCCCCCCGCTCGTGCCCGAACAATTCATTTTCAATGATGTCTTTGGGTAGAGCCGCACAATTCAATGCGATAAAAGGTTGGCGAGAGCGGTCACTTTTTAAGTGAATCAACCGTGCCACAACCTCTTTTCCCGTCCCGCTCTCGCCTGTGATCATTACTGCCGTATGTGAATTTGCAACAAGATCGATAGCCGACTTGACTTCTTCAATCGCAAGACTTTTGCCGATAAGTGAGATTTCGGAAATAGTCGGCTGAGAAGAAACATCGTTGTTATTCTTCGATCCATCCACATTTCTCAAAATAGCGTCAATGATCGTAGAATCTAAGGACGGTGCCACGATCAAATCATTGGCGCCCGATTTTATGGCGTGGACTGTCGATGTCACATCTCCTTTTTTTACTGTCATGATGACCGGAATATCCTGTGAGATGCCTCGTAACTTTTGAAGCAATAAAATATCTGCATCGGCTGCCCGTTCACATCGATAGATCACCGCATCAAAGGTATCGTCATGCAACTCCTTTCGCGCGGTCTCGATGTACTGAGTCTCTTTCACCTGAATTCCCGACTTGACGAATTCTTCTTTTAATTTTTGAGCCGGTAATCCGTTTGTAGAAAAAAACAAAATTTTGTATGGTTTCACTTCTCTCTCCCATTCTGTTTGTGATGCGTGAGCACAGGAGCGGCGTTTACTTCTATACGCCACCGTGGCGACCCCTGAAAAAGCAAACTCGCAACACCGACAGTGCTAAATTCCCCCCTCTGTTGGTTATTGACGAAGGACAAAATAAGAAACCTTGATCGGGATTTTCAATACGGGAAATGGTGTAATTTTTTTCTACAGTATACTACCGGCGCGGCTATGAGAACTGATTAGATATAAATGAGGAGTTACCGAGAGTCTTAGGTGGACTTCACGTTGACAAATCCTTTATGAATTGCGAATCGCACCAAACTTGCAGTGTCGTGGATATCGAGTTTTTGCATGAGGTTCGCCCTGTGCGTATTGACGGTACTGGTGCTGAGACATAATTTTTCAGCGATCTTTCTGCTTGTCATTCCGTGGGCGATCAACCGAAGAATCTCTTCTTCCCTTTTCGTCAGCCGTGGTACCGAATCGGTTGCCTGATGATGGTTCTTTGAGTCACGTGCAATTTTCTCGATTATCAATTTTGATACACCGGGACTGAAGAATGGTTCCGAATCGGCAACTTTGCGCACTGCGGTGAATATCTCCTGCTTTTCGGCATCTTTGAGCACATAACCGTCCGCCCCTGCGCGGATGAGTTCGTACACATATTCTTCATTGTCGTGGATTGTCAGTATCAGTACTTTTACTGCCCCGTTCTTTTGTTTTATATGACGGGTCGCTTCAATGCCGTTCATTTTCGGCATAGAGATGTCGACAATCGCTATATCGGGACGTAATCGCTCAGCAAGTTGAACCGCTTCTTCACCGTTCGATGCCTCACCAACCACAACAAATTCGCGTGTCGTTTTGAACAGTGAACGGAGGCCACTCCGCACAATGCTGTGATCGTCAGCCAAAAGTATTCGTATTTTTTTCATAGTGCTTTTGCTAATATTGGAATTTCTAAATTAAGCGTTGTCCCCCTGTTTTTTTCAGAACTAATCTTAAAAGATCCACCAAGTAACAGCGCCCGTTCTTTGATGTTCATAAGACCAAATCCCGAACCGTCTTTACGGCTTGAGAGTTTTGACTGATCGAACCCCTTACCGTTATCCTGTATCATCATCGATATTGATGACGGTTGAGACGCGAGCGAAAGTGTCACTTTTTTCGCCTGAGCGTGCTTTGCAATATTCATCAATCCTTCCTGTGCAATGCGGTACAGGGCGGTTTCCTGATGCACATCGAACATCTCTTTTACCACTCCGTCAATGGAGCATTGTATGGCAATACTGAATGTTTTTTCAAATTCCCTGCAAAGCAATTGCAGTGCGACAGGAAGTCCCAGATCATCGAGTGTTGTTGGTCGAAGCTCGATGGAGATACCACGTACCTCTTTGATAGTTCTTCCTACCTGTCGTTTAAGGTTTTGAATTTGCACATAATTTTTCGATTGTTTATTTCTTATGCCCGTCTCAAGCGCACTCAAGTGAAGCTTTACTGCACTCAGGCGCTGACAAATATTATCATGGAGATCACGCGCAATGCGCCGCCGTTCGTTCTCCTGGGCTTCAACCACCCTTTTAGCAAGCGACCGAACCGCCTCATCGGCTAATTTATGCTCTGTAATATCCTGACATGTACCTCTCAACTTAATGATACTATCTTTTTCATCAACAACAACCTCACCGCGTCCCTCAACAGTCCGGACTGTTCCATCGGGATGAACAATTCTGTATTCTGATCTGTATGATCTTTTCTCTTGTAGCGCCCTTTCAACATTCCGGCGAACTATTGATCTATCATCAGGATGAACACGTTCAATATATGATTCGTACGTTGCAGTGGTTTGACCAGGCTGCAATCCATATATCTTATACAATTCATCCGACCAGTGGACGGTATTTGAGGAGATATCCCATTCCCAGCTTCCAATGCGTGCAATTTGTTGCGCAGTAGCCAATTGATGTTCACTTTCCCGCAATCTTTGCTCCGCTATCTTCCGTGCCGTGATATCGCGGGCGATCCCAAGTGCACCGATGATCTGTCCGCCCTGGTAACGCGGCGTCGTAATAAACTCGCCGATCATAAACCCGTTCTCTTTGGTTTTGATCCGCAATTCAAATATCGTTGGATTGTCACCCTGGAGGACCTTTGTAAGTATTTCAGCGGCAACAATCAGATCATCTTCATGCACGAGAGGAGCAAAATGCTGACCGAGCCACTCGTCGCGGTTCCATCCGGTCAATTTTTCGAAGATCGGATTCAGCGATGTGATTATTCCATCCGGAGAAAGTGTGTAGATAACATCTCGCGCAGTTTCGATCAACGATCTGTATTTTTTTTCCGAACTGGAAAGCCGGTGTTCGGTCTCCTTCCT
>JACPGG010000070.1:0-3132 GCA_016182545.1 Ignavibacteriales bacterium | reverse complement strand
TGATCTCGGTCAGTTCGTGCGCTTGTTTTTTCAATTCGTCAATGACATCGTAGAATCCGCGATGTGTCATTTCAAACGGCGAGAGGCTTTCTGTAAGAAAACGAAATCCCCATTTTACGGTTTCAATGCCATTACCCGTTTCTTCGGCACGTTGAACTATAGGAACAATTGTCTCTTCATGAATTCTGAGAAGGTCCAGGCATCCCAATCCCTGCGCAATAAGGTCTTTCCCGAATTCATACGCCCGTTCGAGCGACGCCTCGCCCTTGTTCGCAAGGTATTCATTCAAGATCGATTCATACACACCCTTCATGTCGTCCGTATTGTGGAGCATATCATTTCCCGAAGTATTTTACTGCAAGCACCAAAGCATCATCATTCCCCTTGCAATATCTGGAACAGGTCTTATCGGCGATCGCCTGAGGGGAATCGTGGATACTGAGATCATCATAAAAACTATTCTGAATTCCATCGGTTGCAAATACCAGTGTATCACCGCGTGAAAGCGGATGTACGGACGCATACGGCTGCGGTAATTGATATCCGACAACACCGCCGCGCAAAAGTATCATCTCTCGTGACGGCATTGCATTCCGATCGGCACGCAAGAGAATCCCTTCAACATTCCCTACGCTCAGCCATGTCATTGTATGTTCAAGCGTATTGATGGACGCAAGACTCATGACAACGCCGCGCGTCATTCTGAGTTCCTCATGCGTTCGCCGAAGGAGCGACATGACCGACTCGTGCGGATATTTTTCCAAGACAGAAACAGCAGCTCTAGCGGCTATTTCAGCTTCTCCACCGTGACCAAGCCCGTCAATGACACTGACAAGCACGCCGTCCTGAAAATGTTTAACGACGTATAGATCGCCCGATTTTTTTTCACCGGGCAATGTAAATGACGCTTGTCCCCATTGTATAATGTCGTTAGTCCCCGATCCAGGCATGAATTATAGCACCCATTTTTTCATCATGATCATTGTTCCTTTTCCTATCTCTGATTTGATCTCAATTTCGTCCATCAGTCTCTTGCATCCCGGTAAACCCATCCCCAATCCGTTTCCTGTCGTATAGCCATCCTGCAATGCCAAATGAATATCGGCGATCCCTGGTCCCTGGTCCCGAGCGATAACCATAATGCCGTGCGAGACCGATTTGGTTGCCGGGGAAAGAATTACTTCGCCCCGCTTTGCGAATTTTATGATGTTGCGTGCCACTTCGGATATTGCAGTTGCGATGATGGTTTGATCGGTAGCGGCAAAACCAAGCCGTTCCGCAAGCGAACGACCTTGTTGGCGGGCAATAACTATATCGGCATCAGAGGCGATCGGTACGCGGATATCATCTTCCACGAATATTCGCTCCTTTTGTACGACGATTCATCAACAACAATGCTTCTTCCAAATCCAACGCTGTGGCAACACCTTCAAGCGTTAAACCTAGTTGAACCATGGCAAATGCAACCTCCGGCTGAATACCGACGATCACCGTTTCAGCTCCGCGTAAACGCACCATGTGCGCCAGTGCGCGAAGAGTTCGTGCCGCAAAAGAATCCATTACATCCATCGCGGTAACATCAACAATCACTCCGCGGGATCGGAATTTACCGACACGGGCAACAAGCGCATCCTGCAACTGCAACAGATCTTCGTCGGTAAGTGCCGCCTGAAAGGTTGCAATAAGGTAATCACCTTGTTTGAGGATAGGAACTTCCACAATGATCTCCTCTTATACTTGTGCTTGTTGAGTCGGTTCACTGAATGGAACGACTTTGTATCCGAGGAGGCGTTCCGCTTCTTCGATACCCCCTTGAAGGTCACCGACAGTATTCATCTTTGCCAGGTCGACGCCGATCGTCACCAGTGTCTGTGCAATTTCCGGAGACAAACCGGTGACGATAACAGTCGCACCTAACAGACGGGAAGCTTCCACCGTTTGCACGATACCGTTTGCTACATTGGAGTCCATAGCAGCCACACCCGTGATATCGATAACGACGACCTTTGCACGATTGGTGCGAATACCGCGGAGCAATTGTTCTGTTAACTGGCGGGCGCGTTGCGGATCGATAACACCGATGATAGGAAGGATGAGTAACCGTTCGCGCACCTGAAGCACCGGTGTCGAAAGTTCGCGGATAGCTTCCTGTTGCTGACGTATCGTACGTTCACGTTCTTGAACGAAACCGACAGCCACCGTGTTTGCGATACGGTTTGCGGCAGGTTCATACGCATCAAGAATTCTGTTCAGCAGTGCAAAGTCGTGTTGGTATTTTGCGAACAGCGAACGGGCAAGCACGTCGCGCAGCAGAAGCACGATACCGACAACTTCGTGCGTTTCAACACCGCGGGGAATGATACGTTCGGACAGGTTTCGGGCATATCCTTGCAGAGCTTCAAACGTTCCTGTTTCAAGTGCTTCCACATAGTTATCGTACACCGCGGTCGCTTCGGCAAATATTTCTTCCTGACTCATCGCTGTCAGAAGTTTTGCCTCGGTAATACGGCGCGCCCATTCCTGCCGCAATTGAGTCCGGTTTTGACGAAGGTGAGCAACAAGCTCGCGCAGTAATCCGGCAGTTGTTTCTCCCCTGGGATTACTGTCGGGGACGTTGGCAGATGTTTCTACATCTTTGTTGGATTTCGACATAATGAGGACTCCTTATAATTATTATTAGTGTAAGCAGTTTTTATGAAGTGCTGTTCTTCCTCAAAATTCCTTTACCCTCTGTAAGACGTTAGGATGATCTATTGACAGCTACTGCTGAGAATAAATAAAACAGCCGTATCTTACAATCAGCAGAAATCAGTAATTTTATACTTACACGTAATAATTGAGCCCCCCTACACCCTTCTCACTAGTAGAAAGTAATGCGAAGCGCAAAACCATATTATTTGCAATCTATAATGCTCATGGGAGAAAATCAAGAGTTTGTTGTCCGCTTATATTTTTTCTCAAGCGCTTTGAAGCCTCGGAAGACACTATGGTATTGTTATTATTCGTAAGCGAATAATCACACCAATGAAGACTTATAGCGCGCATGATCTTTCCCCGAAAAGAGGGACACGAAGTTAGTGATGTAGTTGCTCGAAGTCAACCGGCGAGTGATATCCCAGAGCAGAGTGACTT
>JACPGG010000069.1 GCA_016182545.1 Ignavibacteriales bacterium | reverse complement strand
ACTTTTAACTTCTCTCATTTTTTTTTATCTTTTCCTTGAATATCTGTTTATCTCTTTCATCAAATCTTGGAGCAGTTCTTGTCGTCTTCACAATTCGATCAACTCTGCATCAGCACAATTCGCACATTATCAATTGATGGGGTACAAAAGGCAAAATCAGGACATCCCGGTATGCCGATGGGGTCCGCGCCTATGGCGTATGTACTCTGGACAAAATTCTTACGACACAATCCGTTGCACCCTGCATGGAGTAACCGTGACAGATTTGTTCTTTCTGCGGGCCACGGTTCAATGTTGTTGTATTCATTTCTTCATCTTACCGGATACGATCTGCCGCTTGAGGAATTGCAAAAATTCCGGCAGCTCGGCAGCAAAACGCCCGGTCATCCGGAATTTGGCCACACAGCGGGCGTTGAGACAACAACCGGACCCTTAGGGCAGGGATTTGCCAACGGAATCGGCATGGCTGTAGCCCAAAAATATCTTGCGGCAACATTCAACAAACCGAATTTTCCGGTCATCGATTACTTTATCTATGGAATCTGCGGTGATGGCGATTTGATGGAAGGAGTTGCTTCAGAGGCGGCTTCTTTTGCCGGGCATTTGAAACTCGGAAATATCATCTATCTTTATGACGATAATAATATCAGTATCGACGGAAGCACATCTCTCGCATTTAGCGAGGATGTCGGCACACGGTTCGAAGCGTACGGATGGCACGTACAGACAGTACACGACGGCAATAATCTTGAGAAGATCGAGACGGCGATCCGTCATGCACAGCAGGTGACCGATAAACCGTCGCTGATAAAAGTGAAAACGCATATCGGCTACGGCAGCCCGAATAAACAGGATACTGCGGAAGCGCACGGTTCCCCTTTGGGAGACGAAGAAGTAAAACTGACGAAAAAGAACTACGGCTGGGATGAGAACAATTTTTTATCCCGGATGATGTGCTTGCCTATTTCAGGAAAGCGAAAGAAGATGGGGCAAAAAAAGAAAAAGAATGGCAACACCTTTTTAACAGTTACAAAACAGAGTTTCCGGATCTTGCCGCAACCCTGGAGAATGTGTGGAACGGTAATTACGGCGAAAATTGGAAGAGGGCTGTTCCCGTGTTTACTGCTGAGAATGGAAACATTGCGACCAGAGAAGCATCGGGAAAGGTGCTTGCAGCTGTCGCTCCGCATCTTCCGACGTTGATCGGAGGTTCGGCTGATCTTACCCCATCCAATAATACCAGAGTGAAAGAGTTCTCCGATTTTCAACCGAATAATTATGGCGGAAGATATGTACGGTATGGCGTTCGCGAACATGCGATGGGCTCGGTGTTGAACGGAATTGCTTTGACGCATGGAATGATACCGTACGGCGGAACATTCCTGATCTTTTCCGAATACATGCGCCCTCCGATCCGGCTTGCAGCATTGATGGGGATACGTCCGATCTATGTTTTTACGCACGACAGCATCGGGCTCGGTGAAGATGGACCGACACATCAGCCGGTCGAACAATTCGCATCGCTTCGTTCAATTCCTAATATGACATTGATTCGTCCGGGCGATGCAAATGAGACGGCGCAAGCGTGGAAGATCGCAATCGAGCAACGGAACGGTCCCGTGGCGCTGGCTTTAACCCGTCAGAAAGTCCCGCTGATCGATCGAACGAAGTATGCATCTGCGGAAAATGTTGTAAAGGGAGCGTATGTTCTTGCCGAGCAATCAAAGTCCCCCGACATCATTTTGATCGGCACCGGCTCTGAAGTGTCGCTGGTTCTCAACGCGTATGAACAATTAGCGGAAGAGCATCTCAACGTTCGCGTTGTCAGCATGCCGTCGTGGGAATTGTTCGAACGTCAATCAAAAGAGTATCGCGAATCCGTCTTCCCAACATCCGTAAAAAAACGGCTCGCGGTTGAAGCGGGAGTTGAATTTGGATGGTACAAGTATGCATCGGATACTATCACGATCAATACATTCGGACAGTCGGCGCCATATGAACCGCTCTTCAAACATTACGGTTTCACAACGGATGCGGTGGTGAACAAAGCAAAAAAAATGTTAGGATAAAATGTTTCCAACGATCGAAGTGACTGCAGTCCTTGTCTCCTCATTGATCTGTTTTGCGATCGGTGCGTTGTGGCTCTCCCCCGCGTTATTCGGGAAAGTGTGGCTGAAATCATTGAACATTCCCGCGGATGAGTATTCCCGATATATCGACGGAAGAACTTTTTTGTGGCTTGCAGTTTTTGTCATTGGTATAAATATCGGCATAGAGATCGTTATTGATATGCTGGGTTACACTAATATGAAGGATGGTGTCTATGCCGGGATCTACATGTGGATTATTTTTGTGGTTCCGCAGGTCGGAATTTTAATTGCATTCGAACGTCGTCCTTTCCTCCTGTTTGCAATCTATGCAGGATACTTTCTTGTCATTTTTGTCATTGCATCAGCCCTTTTTGCGATGTGGAGATAAGTCGAATATGAAAAGAATTCTCTCATTGTTCCTTTTACTTGCATCATTTGTACCGGCTCAGGAATCGAAACCGACCCTCATCGTCCTCATTTCCATCGATCAAATGCGTGCCGATTACTTTGAACGGTACGGTAAATATTTTACCGGCGGATTCGGCAGGCTCTACAATCAAGGGATTGTCTATACAAATGCAGATTTAAATTATGCGACCAGTGAGACCGGTCCCGGACATGCAACACTTGGAACGGGATGTTTTCCATGGAAGAGCGGCATTCAAGGGAATGAATGGATCGAAGTTCACACTTTGAACGATACGTACTGTGTCAGTGACTCCACCGCGAAACCGGTGGATGGAATCGGCGGCGGATTTTCGCCCCGCAATCTGATGGTAACGGCGATCGGTGATTGGTTGAAGAAAGAATCCCCACAGTCAAAAGTGATCACGGTGTCATCCAAGGATCGCGCGGCAATTTTAATGGGAGGAAAACATCCCGATTACGCATTTTGGTATGGTCGTTCGGTCGGTGGAATGGTGACATCGGATTACTATACAAAATCACTGCCCGGTTGGGTAAAGAGATTCAATGCATCACAGTGGGCGGAGAAGAATGTTCCCGAGCAGTGGACAAAAAGTCTTCCCGACGCTGAATATGAAAAAATCGGTCCTGATGAATTTAAGGCAGAATCGCGATGGAATGAGGATACGTCATTCCCGCATTCGTTCACTCCGGAAAAAAAGAATGAACAGATTATGGGTTCACCGTACGGAGACAAGATCATCGTTGACTTTGCAATGGAAGCGGTTAAAAATGAGAAGCTCGGCTCCAGAGGTATCACGGACCTACTGTGCATCAGCTTATCAAATTGCGACTATGTGGGGCATGCAATGGGACCCGACAGCCATGAAATTCTTGATCTGCTGGTGAAGGTTGACGGGTATCTCGAAGGATTATTCTCGTTCCTCGATACGTATGTCGGTAAAAATAAATATGTCGTTGCACTCAGTGCGGACCACGCCGTATGTCCGCTGCCGGAATTCAATTCAACATTCAGGAACGTCTCGGCAAAACGGTATAATTATAAGGATGATGTTAAATCAAAGATTGATTCGCTTTCAATCTCATTGAAAAATGAATTGAAGGCAGACGATGAGATAATTCATAAAAATGCATTCATCAATTATAGTGCCGGAGCACAAGCGGGGCTTGACAGCATTCAATTGGAACAGAAAGTACGATCCGGTTTATTATCCATTGAAGCTTACGTTGATATTTTTTTTCGGAGAGAATTGGTGACACGTGAACCTTCATCCAAACCGTACATAGAAAAATATCGCAACAGTTATTTTGCCCCCAGGGGTGAAGATTTTCAATACCGCATACGCGAAAACTGCATCATCTCATCGCGAACATATGGCTCAACTCACGGGTCTCCGTATGCATACGATACACATATCCCCGTACTATTTTGGTGGAACGGTGCTCCACCTCAAAAAATATCTCGCCCGGTCTTTTCGGCAGATGTAGCGCCGACGCTTGCAAAGTTTGCAGGGTTCTCGTTCCCGAAAAATCTGGACGGAGTACCGTTACCTGAAATTTCCAAATAAAAACAACTCTGATCTGTATTCTTTCTTTTCGGATTCCGTCAGATCTTGTATTATCACTTTGTTCACCGTCCCCGAATCAATATGCATCATTCGAGAAAGAGTGCGACGGATTGTATTTAAATCGACATTTTGACTTTCATCAATCTCTACCTCGTTCTCTATTGACTAAGTTTCTATGTTGTCTTAAATTACAAGTGGTTTGGTAGGTCAATTAAAACCGTTACTTTAAATGAGAGTCAATAGCACTAGAGGGCATTGTGATGCGATTGTTTGTTCCAATAATTCTGCTGTTCCTTACAGTTCAAGTATCTGCAAGCCAACCTAACTCTTCCGAACTCCAAGAAGAACAAGATTACGCGTTTGCATTCGGTCTGTTTGACGACAAATTGTATCAACTTGCTTTTGAGCAATTGAGCAAATTCCTCAACCAATATCCCAACTCCGTCAAACGTGCCGATGCGATATTCCTTTCTGCAGAATGTCAGTACAGATTGAACCAATTCAAATCGGCGATCACAATCTTCAAGAATTTTACATCGGATTATCCTAAACACAAACTGAGGGTGGATGCGTTGTTTCGGCTGGGTGAAATTCATTACTCACTCAAAGCGTACAAAGACGCTGTTCCGTTTTACCGTGAAATTTATGAACGCTATCCGTTGACAGATCAAGCGGGTGAAGCGGCATACTGGGTGGGTGAATGTTATTTAAAACTGAACGACATCCCGAATGCGCAGATCTATTTCAAGGTGAGTTACGAACGATATCCGAAGAATCGCCTGGTGGATTATGCGTTCTATTCGATCGGCTGGACGTACGAACAGAAGAAGGAATATTCGAAAGCAATTGAGATCTATCAAAAATTGTTGACCGAAAAGAAAGAGAGCGAGCTCTTCTCCGCAGCATCTGTCCGGATCGGCGAATGCTACTACCAATCGCGCGACTATAAAAAATGCATCGAATATTTGATGCAGGCAAAAACAGACCTTCGTGATTCATCCGAGCTCGAGCGAAGTGAGTATCTGATCGGTGAGTCGCACTACAGTCTGGGGGATTATCAGAAAGCGCGAGTTCAATACAATGATTTTCTCAGAAAATATCCGAAGAGCAATTTGTACCGCGAGGTGAAGTACTCCTACGCCTGGACATTTTTGAACACGAAAGAGTATGACCGGGCTGCGCAACTCTTTCATGAATTATCCATTGCCAACGATGACATTTCCCACAAATCGATGTTTCGCGAAGGGAGGTCGTATCAACTCGGGGGCAGGAGCGATTCTGCGATCGCGACGTACCAATTGGTCGCAACCCGCTGGCCAAACGGGGATTTCTCTGACAACGCATTGTATGAGACCGGCGTTATCTATTACGAACTGCAATCATATGACAATGCATTGTCGGCATTTCAGAAGATCACCAAGCAATTCTCCCAGAGCGATGTCCTTGCTGATGCTCACAGGATGATCGGAGAGACATATCTTGCCCAGAAAAAATACGATCAGGCACTTGGCGCTTTTCGTTCGGCAGGGAAAGTTTCCGCAGGAGGCAAAGAAATAAAAGGAGATGCCCAATTTCAGGAGGCGTGGGCACTCTATAAAATGAAGAAATTTGCCGACGCTGCGAAACAATTTGAGGCATATGCACGGCGGTATTCCGCGCAGCCGAAAAATGCCGAAGCATACTTCTGGGCTGCTGAAGCGAATTTTCAGATAGAGCAATATGAGACAGCCGAACGATTCTACGCTCAATCATTGGCGAATCTGCCGGAAAGCAAAAAACTCGATGCTCAATACGGATTAGCCTGGTCATATCTGAAGCAAGGGAAGTTCCTTCAATCGGCATCGGCGTTTGACAATGTGATTGCAGCCGATGTCGCAAAAAAATATACGCAGGATGCTCTTCTTCGAAAATCGGACAGTTACTACTCTGCAAAAGAATACAAATCCGCAAGCGAAGCGTATCGTGCATACCTGAAGGCATATCCGAATGCTTCCGATGCTGATTACGCATTGTACCAGATTGCCAATGCGGAATACCGTGCGAACGATGATAAAGAGGGGATCGCCCGGTTCAGTGAATTGATCGCCCGTTACACAAAATCGGAGTTTGTGGATGATGCACAATACGGTATCGGGTTGATCCATTTTCAAAATAAGCGATATGAACAGGCGATCACGGAGTTCGATAAAGTTGTAAAAAATTTTCCGAAAAGCGACCTTGCGGTCCGCGCCCAATACAGCATCGGCGATGCATACTACAATCTTGAAAAGTATCCGGATGCCATCGCCGCATATTCTGTCATCGTGGAAAGGTATCCGTCGTCGTCGCTGGTGAGCGATGCCGTCAATGGCATTCAATATTGCTTCGTCTTGTTGGGAAAAACCGGCGATGCGATCAAAGTGATTGACGAATTTGTGGATGCAAATCCGGGTATGCGTCAATCGGATGAATTATTTTTGAAGAAGGGGGAATTATACTACGGTCAACGGCAGTACGACAGTGCCATCGTTGCCTACAGGGAATTTTCAACCCGCTTCCCCAACAGCCGTTTTATGGGGGACGCGTACTTCTGGTTGGGCAAGTCGTATCAAGCAGTTGGGAATATGCAAGCGGCACTCGAATCGTACAGGATCGTCACGGATAATTATCCGTCAAGCAGAGTAACAAGCACGGCGCTCTTTGAGGTCGGCACATTGAATGCTCAACGCGGCAAACCGGACCTTGCACTCGGTGCGTTTGCCCGGATCGAAGAGCAGTATCCCAATTCCGATGAATCCGCCGAAGCGTCGTATCAGCAGGCATTGGTGTTGAAAGGGACGGGGCAATTGACCGCCTCGGTGAAGAAGTTCGAAGAGACGATCACGAAATATTCAAAGTCGGTCGCCGCAGACAGGAGCAAACTTGCCCTTGGATGGATGAGCTACGAAACGGAATCGTACGCAAAGGCGATCGAGTATTTCCGCGCCGTTGCCGTCAACCGTACGGATGAGATCGCGGCAGAAGCGCAATATGCCGTCGGGCTGGCGTACCAGATCCAACGGAATTATGCCGATGCGATCATCAACTATATGCGCATCCGGTACGTGTTTCCTGCCGCCGCTCAATGGATCGCGAAAGCGTACGTCAATCTCGGCGAGTGCTATGAAAAAACAAATCAGATCCAGAAAGCGAAAGAGGCGTACACGTACGTGATCAAACAAAATAAGTTTTCCGATCTTGTTTCCGCTGCGGAGAAAAAATTAAAATCATTGGAGCAGTTGTGATGAAGGGTGTAATTCTTGTACTCTGTTTTTTCTCCCTTAGCGCGAATGCGCAGGAGAAAAAAGAAGCGACACAAAAAGATGTCGAAGTGAAAGAGGAAGCGAAAAAAGCCGATGCGCCGCTTCCGAAGATCGATCTTCCTGAATTTGTCATTACCGGCAGTGAAAAAATAGATCTGAATATCTCTTCCAAATCTGTCGACGATGAAGATCGGCTCTTTGTCCCCGATAAACCGACACCGGGGCTCCGTTCTGTTGAAATTGACGGAGCTATTGCGCAAAAGCAGGTCAAGCAATTCTCAAAATCTCCCACTGCCCTGAGCGGTAAATTTTTTGCCTCGCTCGGCTTTTATCTCACTCCGCAATTTGACGGATGGTTCGGTCAGCATGACGAAAAAAATTCGTTCATGATGAACGGGTACTATTCATCATCGGAAGGGCATGTGAATGATGCCGGATGGTGGAGGGGCGGCGGAGGCGCAAAAGCGAGATATGTGATGCCGGACTCCTCTTCGTTTTTGCCGTACATGCAATTGAGCGGCGATTTCCGCTATGGACGTGAATCATATCGCGCCTATGCATCTACGGCACCGGGACGCACCCGCGATCTCAGCGGTTTCGATCTTTCATTCGGTGCCGGATCGCGGTATGCACTACCGTACAAAACGCTCAGTGGATTCGATTACACCGGAAAATTCGGTTGGAATCATTTTTCTGCACAAGATTCGGGAAAGTCGAGCGAGACAGATTTTTTTCTGAACGGTGTCGCCACGACCCGATTCTTTGATGTTGCACTGCGCGGTCAGATTGAATATCGAACGACAGGGTACACGTTCAATCTGCCCGGCTTACAATCGGGTCAATGGTTCGTACTGAAAGGGGAAGGGCAAACGTTGGCTCTCCCATCATTGCTGATGACTGTGACACTCCAACAATTCTTCTACCGCGGCAATATCGGCGTCACCAGCGGACGGTTCTATCCGCAGATCGAGCTGAAATACTTTATGACGGAAAGCGCATCGATGTACGCAGGTTACGCACCGACTGTCGAACGGAACACCCTCTCTTCCTTGATAAAACAAAACAGATATATGGATTTTGCTGCGCGTATCGTTCAATCCGACATTCCCGTCAACGTCCATGCAGGATTGGAATTTTCCCCATCGGACGATATCACTGCAGGTGCAAAGTTTACGTATAAACAGATCAATAATCATCCCACTTTTTTGGACACCGGGGGTGCAAAAGTGTGGGAAGTTAGTTATCTTTCGGGCGTGCTCTCGAACAAAGTGGATGTTTCTGTCTTGTATAAATTCAATGCAAAGCAGAATGTCACCGCATATGTCTCAACGCAGAATATGAGGCAGAGAGATTCATCCGGTGCAATGCCGTATGTCCCGAAATTCTCTGTGGGGAGTGTCTATCACCACTTTTTCGATTTCGGGTTGCATGTTGAAGCGTTGGCAGAATATGTTTCGTCACGATATACAAATTTCTCAAACACGCATTCGAATGCGGGGTATCTGTTCACAACCCTGAAGGGGGACATCGAGTTAATGGATCGATTCCGCGGATATGCAGAAATTCAAAATGTACTGAATCAACAATATTTCATTTGGAATGGATACCGGGAGCGGACGATCTATCTGATGTTCGGTATCAGTTATCATTGGTAACGATTTTTTTACTCACTAGTCAAAAGGAGAGGTCACAATGCCTAATCTGAATGTGAAGGGTGAAGCTCCAAGACCGTCAGCCGGCGGTTCCGGTGGTGGCGGTGGAATTCCGAAAGTGGTTATCATCATCATCGGCGCTATCGTTGTTCTGGGAGCAGCCGCATTCATCCTGAATACGACAGGTGTTGTGAAGTTGTGGGGAAAGAAAAAAGCTCAGCCGGTACTGGTCACTGTTCCGTCGGAATCGTTGCCGCCGGTAACACAGGATACGGTTGTGCCGCCGCCGGAAGAATCACAGCCGGTGGATGCTGTGCTGGAAGAGAACCTGACAAAACTGGAATCGAATGCAAAACCTGTTGTATCCACGGCGAAGCGAACGATCGTAACCGGTACGGGGATGTATACCGTTCAAATTTCTTCATGGCCTGAGGAGATCAAAGCGAACAAACAGGCGCAGGTATTTTCGGATGCCGGTTTTGAAGCCTTCGTGGAACCTCTCGGCGGATATTACCGGGTCTGTATCGGTCGCTACGAAACCAAAGCTGCGGCAAAAGAGCAAATGCAGAAAATGGAGCACATGCTCGAGTCGATGCCCATTGTTGCCAAGGTCGGAAAATAATCTTTAAAGGAAACAACGAATGAATGTTTTAGAACTGTTCCTGAAGGGGGGAATGGTGATGTGGCCGATTCTGTTGTGCTCGCTCATCACCGTCGCAGTGATTGTAGAAAAATATATCATGCTCATGCAATCGAAGGTGGATCCGAAACAGTTGATGACAAAGATCCGCAGCGCTCTGTCGCGCAACGATATGGTGAGCGCCGTCGACGCATGCAACAAAGTGAAAGCACCGGTAGCGAATATTCTGAAGCATGGCGTGCTCAACTACAAGTACGGACCGCAGGCGGTGAAAGAGGCGGTTGAGCTGGCGGGAAAAGAGGAAGTATTCCATCTTGAAAAACGCCTCTCCGTACTTGCGAATATGGCGGGGGTTGCGCCGATGCTCGGGTTTCTTGGAACGGTGACCGGTATGATCGCCGCGTTCCAAACGATCGAAAGCCTCGGCGGTAATGTTAATCCGAGCGTGCTGGCGGGCGGTATTTGGGAAGCGATGTTGACCACGGCATTCGGTCTTGTGGTCGGTATCCCCGCACTCTATTTTTACAATTTCTTCGTCTCGAAAGTGAACAGGTTCATCTATGAGATCGAGAACAGTGCGGAAGAATTCCTGAACCTAATCAAGACCGGGCAGATTGAAGATAACGGGACCTCGTCCGACAACCCGAAATCGGAAAAGAAAAAAGGTCCGACGCGCACGGTGTTTACCGACGACGACTTTTTTGAACCAAAAAGTGACGAGTGATGAAATTCGAGCGGACACATAGAATCGAACCGAATTTTAATTATGCATCGCTGACCGATATCGTGCTGCAGTTGTTGATCTTCTTTCTGCTTTCATCCTCATTTGTCTCTTCGCCCGGAATCAAAGTCGCGCTTCCAAAAGCACAGGCATCGGAAATCCAGGCAGACCGCCAGACCGTCATCACGATAACACACGGCGGAAAACTGTACTTGAATTCCGATGAGGTAACAACGGCAACACTTGCACAACGGTTAATTCCGGTGCTCGATAAAGACAGGAATCAAGTGGTGATCATCCGTGCCGATCAGGAAGTATCCCTGCAAAAAGCGGTCGAAGTGATCGATATTGCAAAAGGTGTCGGTGCGCAGAAATTCATGATCGCCACCGAACCTGTCGACGAATAAAAGCATCTGTCATTCCCGCGGATTTTTAGCGGGAATCCATAGAAGAAAAAACCCATGGTACGAACATCGCGAGAATTTCAGACCGGCTGGACCGTTTCCGTCATTCTGCACATATTGTTTGCAGTGATGATGATGTTCATGACCATCCGGCAATATATTCCCGAGCCGCAGTTTGTGGAAATGACGTGGGGTTCACTCACATCGCAAAATTCCCCGATTCCGGCGATCCCTACTACCGAACAGGCGACACGACAAAGCAATGTAGTTGAAGGTTCGACCAATGAATCGATGAACCTCCCGAATAGAAAATTCCTCGACCTTCCGGACGAAGTGATCTCGCTGCGGGATAAAAAGAAAGAGATCACGGCGGAAAATCCATTGACCTCGACACGCGCCGGGAAGATCTCTTCCAATGAACAGCGTTCGAGTACTGTCTCCAGCGGTTTCGGAACGACCGATAATACGCTCGGCAAATCGACCAGCCGTTCGAATTCGCAGGTCGCCATGCCGTTCGGATCGGGAGCGGATGCGGGGGGGTTGGGAAGCAATATTTCAATGGTTGTGCAGTGGGCGGGGGGAGGAAACAGGAAACTGCTTGTCGGCGATATGCCGTCGTATCCGCCTTCCGTGAACATTTCTGCACAGATCAAATTGAAAGTGATCGTCCTCCCTGACGGTGTTGTGAAATCCGCTGCACCGGCACAAAAAGGAGATACGCGATTGGAAAACGCAGCACTCTCAAAAGTAAAACTCTGGCAATTCGAACCGCTCCTCAGCGCCCAGCCGCAGATCGAACAGGTCTGCACGGTGACATTCAATTTTATGTTGAAGTAAGTAAATTAACCAGTTCTCAATTAATTCTTCGGATGAAGTTTCTCCGAATTTTTTGTATTCTGGTGGTATGACAAGCGTGTTGGCAGCATATTTCAAAACCACAAGAGTACAGATCGCGGCGTTGCTGCACTTTCTTATTGCCGGCGCATTGACGCAAGTACCGCTCTTCAACTATCTCGGGTACGAATTCTCCGCAATGATGACGATTCCTGCGACGCTCATCAGCGGGATTCTAACGCTTCAGTTTTTAAGCGAGCACCGGATTAAACCCATCACGCGCAGGACATGGTTGTTTGTGATCGTTGATTATCTCCATGTGAACTTCCTTCTGCTACTGATCCCGCTCATCGTCATTACGCTCAATGCGTTTGTCGTAAAAAACTGCGCTTATTCGAAAGGGCTTGCGTACTATCTGCTGCTTCCGCTTGTTACCATGATCTTTTCCGTTTCGTTGTCGTTGGTGATCGGGTCGCTTTTCCGTTGGAGCAAAACAATCTTTATTGTTACGGTATTCGGATTGCTGTCGCACATTGTTGTGATCACGTATTTTCAACCGCAGCTCTATGCTTATAATTTTATCCTGGGATATTTTCCCGGCATTACGTACGACGAGACGATCGGCGACATGCAGACACTCATCATCTTCCGTCAATTCACTCTGATTGCATCGCTGCTTTTAATTCTGATCTTTGTTGTGGGATTAAGTGTGTTTGGTCCCCGGGATCCTCTCCTGAGAAATATTTCTTCTTTGCGTTCAACAATCCGCCAACACAAGGTGCTTTGGGTTTGCATCGCTCTTACCTCTGCAACACTTGTTGCCGGTCATCTATATCGATCGGAAATAGGAATAGCGCATTCAGGTTCCGATATCCAGCGTGCACTCGGGCGCCGATCTGAATCGGAAAATTTTATATTCTATTACGCACCGGATAATTATTCGATCTCCGAAATTATCCGATTGAAAGCGGAAGCGGAGTATCACTTTCGCGTTGCATCATTGAGATTGGAATCCGGGAATGGTGATCAAAAAAAGATCGAAGTATACATCTACCCGTCATCATCCGTCAAACAACGGTATATCGGCACTGCAAACGAAGGATCGTTCCGGCATGAATTGGTGCATATCCTTGCCGCCGAATTCGGCTTCCCGATCATCCGCGCCAGCACGCGAATGGCATTGAATGAAGGAGTTGCGGTTGCAATCGATTGGGAGCCGGGACTATTCACGCCACATCAATATGCCGCAGCATTGATGCGGGAGAAGTCGCTCGAGAATGTTGCGTCGATGTTTTCATTGACGGGATTTGCGGCGCAACCCAGTTCGTACGCATATCTTGTCACCGGCTCTTTTTGCAAGTACCTTATCGACAGGTACGGCATTGACAGGGTGAAACATGCATTCCCGAACGGCAATATCCTTACGGTGTTTGGAGAAAATCTCGAAAGTTTGGTAAAGGATTGGAAGATATTTTTGCGGACTGTTGATGCTACTGAAATTCCGGCAGAAACGGTGAAGGCATATTTTTTCACTCAATCGATATTTTACAGGACATGCGCCCGGGAAGTTGCAGAAAAGAATCAGCGCGCCGTGCAGGCGCTCCGTGTAAAAGAGTACAGATCGGCAGAAATGGAATTCATGGCGTCATACGAAGATGCGCCGACCTCATACGCGCTGCGTGGTATCATGCAGTCGTTGATAGCGCAAAAGAAATATTCGGAAGCGATCGCACTCTATGACGATCTGCCGGAGACATCGCTGTTACGACTCAACCCGTCGCTGCTCTTCCTGTCAGCGGATGCTTCTTTTTTGTATGAAAAGAAGGAAAGGGCATTCCTTTTGTACTCAAAACTATCGCAGATGAATTTCAGCGAGGGCTTTATTGAAGCAGCGGCTCTGCGTCGTCAATTGATACGTGAGCAGGTAGAGCCGGGTACGGTGTATTCGTTATATTATTCCGGAATGGAAGATTCGGCAAAGGTAGTTACTCTCAAGAAAGAAGTATTGAATCGTAAAGAATCAATCGCTCTTCGGTATCTTCTCGGTACGATCTTGTGGCGAATGGGTGAAAACGAACAAGCGATTGCGTACTTTCATGAGGTGATGGCGGGCGTACCGAATGACAGCGAACTCCTGTACTTTGCAACAACATCCGCCGCGGAGATCGAGTACAGACTGGGGCATTATGAACGCGCAAAGCAGCATTTTTGGTCTGCTAAGAATGTTGTCTTAACGGGATCATTGGATGAGTATTTGAATGAACGGATCGAATTATGCGATGCAGTATCATTAGCGGACTGACCTTTGCAGCGGTATTGATAATGAACGGATGCGCATCCGGAGATGCAGCGTTGATGGAATGCTATTCCTCGAAACAGTTCACACGGATGATCGCCCCTGCGTTTTCCTGTTATGTAATGAATGTTGCGGCATCGGAACAAAGCCGCATCGACCTCTATATGCAAATGCCCTACAAAAAGATCCGATTTCAAAAAGAGAGCTCTCACTACAGCGCATCCTACAGCTACACATTCTTAATACGTGATGAGAAAAAAGAGATTGTTCAATCGAAGGATGTGGACAGGTCTGTTGCGGTCGGATCGTACGAAGAAAGCGTTTCGTTGCGGTTCGATCCGTACCTCCAGACATTTCTGCTGGTACCGGGAATATATATGCTCGAGATTCAATGCCGCGACAATCTCTCGCAGCTGGTGTATCGAACAGTATACAAACTCGACGCAAGAAATTTTCAAAATCCTTCTTCCTCTGCCAGTTCAGTATTGTTGCTGGATACTATTTCTCACGATGAAAAAGGATTCTCATTGCGTCCGATCCTTCCCGATAATGTATCGTTTCTTGCCGGCTCTCTTGGAACATTTCAGGAGATATACAATGTCCATGCGGGCGATTCGCTCACTATCATGACTCACTACAGCAATGTGAACCGGGACAGCACTGATGACAATTTTTCGTATTTAATGCCTCCGTACAGACTGAAGCATCCGGCATGCAACGAAGCAACAGACACGACATATTTTTCGGCAGAATCTGTCTTCGTTGCTTCAAAAGAAGGGACGGTTCAGTTCATTCAGTCACATCCGCTGCCGAGGACCGGATTTTCATCACTTCGGAGAATTGTTATTATCCGGTCGTCATTACGCATTGATACACTCGTGAGTACGCTTTCGTTATACAGAAGGGACCCGCAGTATAAAATTCTTCCCTCGACCGATGAGATCCTCTTTACCATGCGCTACATAACAAAGAACGAGGAGTATGACTCGTTGAAGAATTCTGATTCTGAAATGCAAAAGAAAAAGATGGCAGAATTTTGGGACGATCATGGCGGCAGTCAACGGAAATATGATTTTGAGAGAAGAATCACGGAAGCAAATCGCCTGTTCACTTCCTGTGTGGATGGAAGCAGGACGCCGATGGGGATCGTTTACACAATTTGCGGAATTCCCGATTTTATTGATTGCCGCGGTGCATATATCGAGAATTGGTATTATACAGTTGGCGAACGGACCTATGTGGTACAATTCCGTGAGGTCAACGACGGCGGCGATCATACATATTTTGAACTGACACCGTTTTCCATCAATGATTCATTCTGGCAATACCAGATCGACCGGTGGAGGAGAAAGAATTAGTGTTCAAACGCATTCTCCTCACCAGGATGAAGTATATCGGCGATGTTGTCCTCACAACGCCGGTCATTCACACGCTACGTGACGCGTTTCCCGATGCGCACATTGCATATCTCGGCGACGCGAAAGCAGTTTCTCTTCTTGAACATAATCCATATTTGGACGAGATCATCCCATTCGATTTTTCAAAAGATTCTGCATTGTATCAATTAAAGATGTACTCGAGAATGTACGGCGAAAAGTTCGACCTGACGATCGATCTTTATAGCAATCCCCGCAGCGCTCTGATGACATTTGCAACACGTGCGAAAGTTCGCGTCGGCGGCGATTCATCGGGGAGAGGGAAGTTATACACGATTAGAATCAAAGATAACGGGAAATTTAAATCTGCCATCGATTATCATTATCAATCGCTTGCTCCGCTCGGCATCGCACCAAAATATCTTGATACCGAAATATTTTTAACAGAACCTGAAAAGAATGAAGCGCTGTTCCTGCTCCGATCGCTCAGAGTCGATCCGTCAAAAAAATTTGTCGCGATCCATCCCGGCGCAACATGGCAGAATAAAATATGGTTAAAAGAGAATTTTGCAACATTGATCGCCCGGCTGGTCTCCGATACCGATGTCAACATCCTGCTTAGTCCGGGACCACACGACGGCGAGTTGATGATGTATCTGCATCGGAATTTTCAGAACAGAGTATTTATTCTTCCATTACTCCCTGTGAGGAAACTGGCGGCAGTTCTTTCTCATTGTACTGTATTTGTCTCCAACGACTGCGGTCCGATGCACATCGGCGTTGCTGTCGGCGCAAAGACGATCGGCATTTTTGGTCCCGAGCCGATCGAGATCTGGTTCCCGTACGACAGGTCGAAAGGGCATATTCCCAT
>JACPGG010000068.1 GCA_016182545.1 Ignavibacteriales bacterium | reverse complement strand
CATATTGAGGATGCGCATGCATTCCTCAGTATGACGCCGAAGCAGTACGACGTGATCATCAGTGAACCTTCCAATCCATGGATCGCAGGGATCGGGAATTTGTATTCGGTCGACTTCTTCAAAAAGTGCAAAGAGAAATTGCGACATGACGGCTTGATGGTACAATGGTTCCATCTGTACGAGATCGACGACGAAATTTTCAAACTTGTCCTTCGTACATTCCAGAAAGAATTCCCGTTCACTACCGTGTGGCATTCGCTGCGGAACGATGTACTGATCGTCGGCGCGCAGCAGCCGATACAGTTCAGTATGGAATCGCTCCGCCGGAAAGTGCTGAATGAAAAAGTAAGCAAAGATCTCGCCCGTGTCGACCTCAACCATATTCCGTCGATCCTTTCTCTGCAAAGCCTTTCGAGCAAACAGGCAAAGGATTATGCAGGGACCGGCATCCTGAATACGGAAGACAAGCCGTATCTGGAGTACACCGCGCCGCGCGCATTGTTCGCCAGCAAAGGTGTGAACGAGTACCGATTCTACGACGAACGGTCGAACATCGTGAGCGAGAATTTATTTTTGTCGATCTATAATCGACGGTTCCCTCTCTCTTCAGGCGATGCGTACAAGATCGCGGCAGTCAATGCCGATGCGGAACGGGGGGACCAGAATATGGCGTACTCTCTGCTCAAAGAACTGCACGCGCAGTTTCCGAAAGATCAGGACATCCTTGTACGTCTTGGTGCGCTTGCCGGACAGTTGGGGAGGATCGAAGAGAGCAGGGAATATCTTGCACAACTGTCGAAGATGCGTCCGAACGACCCGGTCATCCTGTCCCAGTACGCGTGGTTGAAATTCTCGAGCGAACGCCCCGTGTCGTCGTATCTGAGTTCCACATCCATTGATGAATGTGAACGACTGATGTTGAAAGCAATTGCACTGACAAAAGATACGATCGATACGTACCATATCCGTCTTGGCGATATGCTGTTTGCTGTGCAGAAATTTCAAAAAGCGGCAGATCAATACTGGCGTGCGCTTGAAATCCGGCAGCAATTCGATTATGTAGAGAATGAACATATCGCCGATCTGTTAATGAAAATATCAAAAGCATGTTACTACGGAGGAGATCTTAAAAAAGCGCTGGAGTTTGCGGCGCATGCCAGTGTCGAGAATCCAGCCAGTGAAGAGATCAAAGATTATATGTACAAGATCGCGATGCGGCAATTGGAAGAATAAATACAATTGGGTGTATGCTCCAATAAATAGGAGAGTCATTGCGAGGCGTTGTACGCCGAAGCAATCTTGTTTTTGAAATATGGAAAGAATTCTGCGGTATATATTCTTACAAACTTTATGAGAACTGTATTGTATACAGGTGTTACTTCGGACTTAATAAATAGAATCGAAGAACATAAAACTGGAAAATTTGAAGGATTCACTAAACGATACAAAGTCACATTTCTGGTATACTATGAAATCTTTTCCGATATTCGTGACGCGATAACAAGGGAAAAGCAAATCAAAACAGGGTCCGGAAAGGAAAAAATGGAGTTAGTGAATTCAATGAACCCTGATTGGGTTGATTTGTACAATGAACTATTAAGATAAGATTGCTTCGTCGTCCCGATTCCATCCGGACCCCTCGCAATGACTAACCTTTGTATCTTATGATCGGCTCAGAAATAAAACATGACGACAACTTCAAACGGAATGCGGAATTCCACGCGAAGGCGTTGAAGAAACTTCGCGAGATGGAAAACCAAACCATGCTCGGCGGCGGTGCGGATGCGATCGCAAAGCACAAGAAAAAAGGAAAACTGACCGCGCGTGAACGGATCGGATTGCTCGTCGATCCCAAATCAAAATTCCTGGAAGTGGGACTGTTCGCGGCACATGGAATGTATGAAGAGTACGGCGGCGCGCCGTCGTCCGGAACTGTGTTCGGTATCGGAAAGATCCACAACCGCGATGTGGTGATCGTCGCAAACGATGCGACGGTGAAGGCGGGGGCATGGTTCCCGATGACTGCGAAAAAAAATCTCCGCGCCCAGGAAATTGCGATCGAGAACCGTTTGCCTATTGTGTACCTCGTTGACTCGGCGGGAGTCTTTCTTCCGCTCCAATCCGAAATTTTCCCGGATAAAGAGCATTTCGGGCGGATCTTCCGGAACAATGCAGTGATGTCCGCAATGGGAATCACGCAGATTGCTGCGATCATGGGTCCGTGTGTTGCCGGCGGAGCGTACTTGCCGATCATGAGCGATGAAGCGATGATCGTCGACAAAACCGGGAGTGTCTTTCTTGCAGGCTCTCATCTTGTTAAAGCGGCGATCGGCGAAGAGATCGACAACGAATCGCTCGGCGGTGCGACCGTACACTGCGAGATCAGCGGCGTGACCGATCATAAAATGAAGAACGATGAAGAAGCGATCCAAAAGATACGCAGCATCGTTTCAAAGCTGGGACATTTTCCCGTGGCGGGATTCAATTACGAGAAACCGTCGAAACCAAAATTCGATCCGAAAGATATTTACGGAATTCTTCCCGCCGAACGGAACAAGCCGTACGATACGTATCAAATATTATCCCGCATCATTGATGAGAGCGAATTGGATGAATACAAATCCGGGTACGGCAAGACGATCATCTGCGGATACGCCCGTATTGACGGCTGGGCTGTCGGGATCGTGGCAAATCAGCGCGCGATAACCAAAACTGCCAAAGGAGAGATGCAGGTCGGCGGCGTGATCTATTCCGACAGCGCGGACAAAGCAACGCGATTCATTCTCAATTGCAATCAGAAAAGAATTCCGCTTGTGTTCTTTCAAGATGTGACAGGATTCATGGTCGGCAGCAGAAGCGAGCACGGAGGGATCATTAAAGACGGCGCGAAGATGGTGAATGCGGTGGCGAATTCCGTCGTGCCGAAGTTCACGATCATCACCGGCAACAGTTACGGCGCAGGGAACTACGCGATGTGCGGCAAGGCGTACGATCCGCGGTTGATCTACGGCTGGCATTCCGCGCAGATCGCCGTGATGGGTGGAAAGCAGGCAAGCGAAACTCTTCTTGCGATAAAAGTACAGGCGATGGAAAAAGGAGGGACGCATATTTCTCCCGAGCAGCAACAGCAACTGCTCGACGAGATCCAGGCAAAGTACGAAGGCGAACTCGATCCGCCATTTGCTGCAGCACGATGGTGGGTGGACGGTATCATCGATCCGCTCGAAACCCGCGACGTGATCTCCCGCGGCATTGCGATGGCGAATTGCAATCCGAATTTTCCGGAGTTGAAAACAGGCGTTTTACAAGTATAATTTCTGATAGGCAGAACGCTGTGCGAATAAAGAAGAAATTGCCGATTGCCAATTTTCCATTGGCGATTGTTGTGTTCGCATCGATTTCACATTTTCTTTTTGCCCAAGAGCAAAACACACCATGGCTTAACGACGACTGGTATTATTCTACAGACGATTCGTCGTTTATCGATCCAACAAATTTCCTCCCCACGATCTTCAAGGACGAAGCACATCTCAAGCGGTACCTTCGCGACGATAGGTTTTACGCACTGCGCAAATCGCACGACGACACTCTTGCCGTCGACGCGATATTTGATCGTGCCATGTTGATTGCTGAAGATGACGTGAAGCAGGCGCTCCTTATATCGACATTGGCAGTGATGGACCATCGCCGTCTTGGCTTACGCATTCCGCTTCTTGGATCAATCTATCTCCCCTTGACAGCGGAAAGCGATTCACTTTTTCGTATTCGCCGTACCCATCTTCCCAAGAAGGTACTGGATGACAAACAACGCGCATCGGACAAAGATAAATTGCAGCATTTTTTCGGCTCGGCGTACGTTGCGTATGTTTTCAACTCGGATGGTATTGCGCGATGGATCGGCGATCTGTTTGAAATAGGAGAGGATAGATTTGTTCTTGGGGGGAGAACCGATGAAAGGGATAAATTGGCGAATGAGAAGGGGAGAGAATTCGGACTACGATTACTGAGAGATGCGCGTACGCTGCCGAGCGATGTTCTGTGGCAGTAGAACATGTTTCAGAGAGAAACGATGTCTGTTGCCAAACCTGTTACTAAGAATTCGAATCGTCTGGATTTTTCCCGTACGGCCAATCCGAGATCTTTCCAACAATCACGCCAAGTGTCATGCCCCACACCAAGCCGTAGGCAACGGTGAGCCAGATATAGAAATACGGTATTCCTTTATATACCATGTATGGAAAGAACATTGCCGGAACATTCAAAGCGATACCGTAATATAAACCGAATCTCATCCCGCCTCTGGCGCCGCCGCCGAAGCTTCCCCGCACTGTATAGAAAAACCAGACAAAGATAACGATCTTAAGAAAACCGAAGAAGACGAACCAGACAGGATTGATGTCGGTTCGCAGTTCGGTTGCGTGTGTCACGAAGATGTCCTTTAAGAACAAGCCTCGCACGACAATATCGAGTACGTTAACGGCAATGCCGCCGGTCAGCATCGCTATCCAGAAATTCTTGCTGAACATGATTCCCCCAATCGAAGGCTAATTGGTCGGTCTGTTGTCAAGATGTAAATACGACAAAAAAGTATGAATTAGGCGTGAGACTATCAAGAGCGAGGAAAAAAAGGTAGTGGGCTACATTGACATTACGTCACCCCGAACTCGTTTCGGGGTCTAGAAAAAGATGCTGAAACAAGTTCAGCATGACGATTTATTTTGTTTTTGCAATTCATTAAAATTCAAAATAGCCCACTACCGAAAAAAACTCCGAAGTCTTGAAGACCTCGGAGTCTACAATAAGTTACGCAGCAGGTGTTGCTTCACCCTTCATGTAAAACTTTCCGACGACCGTTCCGAGCACCACTCCCCATGCAATTCCGTAGATGATCGAAGCCCACACGTAGCCATACATCACACTTTCCCACATCAGATAGGGAAAGAACATCGTGGGGAAACTCATAACAACACCGTAATACAATCCGAACTTCATACCGCCGTTCATCCCTCCGCCGAAACTCCCGTACACTTTATCATAGAACCATACAAAGACGATCACCAGGATCACATCCATGATCATGAACCATGCAGGATTCGTCATTTTCAATCCCTGCATTTTGGAGTAGAACATTTGCTGGAACAACATCCCTTGCACAAGAAAATCGATCACGTTCACAACGATGCTCCCTACAACGACAGCGATCCAGAAATTCTTGTTCATCATAGCAACCTCCCTGATTGGTAGTGAAAGTCCCGCGAATTGCAACGGGTGTAAAATCCGACCGCAAGGTATGAATTTGGACCCGTTCTGTCAAGAAGTAGTTTATCGTGAATGGGAGATCGATTATTCTCTCTTTCTTCGGCTGATGAGAATGCCGCCAATTCCAATGAGCAGCATGATGGTTGATTGAACAAGCGTCTTGTAAGAAATGATCTCTCCGCTGAGCGATGAAACAAAGAAATAACCACCGATCAGTATGAGCAGAGTGTAGACACCCATCATCACCGTTCGGGCGCGTGCGTTTGTTTCCGGTGTATCGGCGGAGAAGAGTTTGTTGTAGAGAAGTAGTCCCAGCGCGGCGCAAATTCCCAATACGGCAAAGATGAGCCAGAATGTCCGTGTTGTCCCTTCAATTCCTGTTTGCCCGATCAATGGCTTCAACATCGCTTCGTACATTGCACCGCCGAGGTTCGAGCCGACAAGACTTCCGATGACGCCGTACAGGAATGCATATCCCATGTAGACAGCTTTTTTCTCTGAAGGTGCGACGAGACCGACGTAACTGTAATATTTCGGATGCGCGGTCATTTCTCCGATTGAAAAGATTGCAATGCCCAAGATGAGCATCCATGCGTTTGAGGCGAATGCAAGACAGATGAATCCCAGCACGCCGAAACCGATGCCGCTCACCATGGTCAACAGCGGCTTCGTATCTTTGACGATGCGGCTGATGACAACCTGAAGAAGAATGATCGTTCCGGCATTGATGACTGTAACATGCTCAGCATCGAACTTCAGCGGGATGCCAAACGATGCAAAGAATGCATCGACCGGTGCTGTGTCGACAAAATCGCGAAGGAACCACAAGACAGAACCGAAGTTCTGGAAATACAAGATCCAGAAGAAGGAATAGACGAAGATCATCAACATGAACCGTGCGTCGCCAAGCACCATCGCTGCGCCGTTGAGTACTTCTTTTAATGTCTTCGTGCTTTCCGGTTTTGGCGGATCCTTGAATGTGAACAATGTCGGCAACAGCATCAATCCGCAATAGAGGGATGATGCAATGAAAACATAACTCCACGAAAATCCCTTTAAATAACTCACCAGCAGCGGTGCAAGGAATGCACCCATATTGATCATCCAGTAATAGACGCCGAACCCGAATCCGGAATTCGATTCATTCGTCGATCTTGCAATTGTACCTGTGATGATCGGCTTGAACAATCCCGAACCGGTTGCCATGATCAGCAAACTCGCAAAGACCGCCCCGTACGCATTCATCTGTCCGGCAAGGAAATATCCTGTCGCGAGAAAGGAAAATGCGATCAGCAGCATTTTGCGATATCCATACCTGTCCGCCAGTGCACCGCCGAGGATCGGGATGACGTACGTGCAGGCGTAGATGAGACTTTGAAGGAATCCGACAGACTGCTCGGAGAAACCAAGACCGCCGTCGATCATTGAGTTCGTCATATACACGGCGAGGACGGAGTTCATTCCGTAGTATGCTCCGCGCTCGAACAACTCCATCACATTGGCGGTCCAAAATACTTTTGGGAATGACGAAAGCAATGATCCGGACTGTTGATTTGCCATAATATTCCTACGTATGGTGGATAAAAAAAATTACGTCGAACGCTTTCGCAGTACTTCGTACATCACCAATGCACCTGCAACGGAAGCATTGAGAGAATCGAAACTCCCTTTCATCGGGATCTTCACAAGAAAATCGCATTTCTCTTTCACCAACCGCCGCATCCCTTTCCCTTCGTTGCCGATGACAATGGCGACAGGGACCGTGTAATCGACCTCCGTGAAATTCTTTTCAGCGTTCATTTCTGTTCCAACGATCCAGATACCGTTCTCCTTCAATTCGTCGATCGTTTGGGCGACGTTCGTTACGCGCGCCATCGGGAATTGCAGACTTGCACCGGCTGACGTTTTGACGACTGTTTCGTTCACAGGCGCATTGTGATGCTTCGGTACTATTCCTCCGTGCGCGCCCACGCAAACCGCAGTACGGATAAGCGCCCCGAGATTGTGGACATCTTCGATCTCATCAAAAATGAGGAAGAACGGTTTTTCGTTCTTTGCTTTGGCGACATCCAGCAGTTCGGTAATGTCTGAAAATTCCTTTGAGCCGACGAAAGCAATCATTCCCTGAGTATTCTGATCGCGGGCAGTTTTAGCGATCTGGTCGGCGGGGGAGAATTTATACGGGATGTTTTTTTGCCGAAGGAGTTTGACGATATCATCGATGATGTCACCGTGAGCATTGGATGAGATCATCACTTTTTCGATCGGAGTGTTTGATCTCAGTGCTTCGAGGACCGGTTTTCTACCAGTGATCAGGTTCATGTGTCGGTATGTTTTGTTTCCCGAAGCAGGGAATTCAATCCGATGCCGCCAATCAATATCAAAATGGCGGCGATGATCTGCGCTTCACTCAATCCGAACAAGAGGCGGGGATTCAATCTGAGAAACTCAACGGAGAGCCGTTCAACGCCGGCAAAGACCAGGTACGTATAAAACATCCGTCCGTCGGTCTTCCATTTCTCCCTGTTCTTCCACATGATCCAGAAAAATCCGGCGCAGATGAGCGTTTCATAGATCGGTGCGGGATGGCATAACGTATTGTCGGGAACGACGCCGTTCACACCGTACTTGCCGACGATGTCGGGAAAATTTCTGAACGCCGCGGAGGGTGGGTACGTCCCGTTGGAATAGTCTGTTCCCCACGGAAGATCGGTCGGATAACCATAGTCGCCGTCCCCCGCAAGATGGCAGCCGATGCGTGCGATGCCGTACGCTAGCAGCAGAGCCGGTGCGACTGAGTCCGCGATCTGGATGAACTTGATCCCTTTTTTCTTTGCATAAAAATAGATCGATGCTGTCGCAAGAATAAATCCGCCGTAGAATGTCAACCCGCCGGGTGAGAACGTCATCCCGATCGGATCTGCAAGGAACTCGGAAAAATTCTCGAGGAGATAGAGCAGTTTCGATCCTGAAACACCGGCGATCAAAGCGATCAGCGTGATGTTGGATGCCATATCTGCATGGATCTTTTTCCGTTTGAATTCCTTTGTCAGAAGGATGTTGGCGATGATAAAGGAGATACCCATCATCAATCCGAAACTGTAGATCTTGATGGGACCGAGTTCGAGGATTACAGGATACATTACGTTTTCTTCTTTTTAGTTGGTTGTACTGGTTCGACCGGTGCACGGTGAACATTCGGTTTGTATTCCGGAGGTTCTGCATCGGAAAATCTATTTTTCTCAAATTCCTGTCTATCGGTGTATATCTTAAGGAAATTTATTTGTCCGTCCGAAACGTGAATCGCACTCCTGGAAATTTTGATCTCCGTCTCTGCTTGGATCTTTTCCGTCTTTGTCAAAATGAATGTGAACGTTTTTGGTATGTCGAAATATACTGTGGTGAATTGCGCTGTTCCGGTTCCCGGCATATTCATGGATGGCGCCCGCAAACCGTGCAGTTCCCAATGCATCACATTCCCCTTCAGAACATCTTTCACATCGATCTGGTATGAAAAATTTGTGAATTGCTTCGTCGTTTCAAGAAGGAACATGATCCCTTCTTTTTTCAACGTATCGTCATACGTGTGCTCGATCAATAACCGGTATTCGATATTCTTTTTTTGTTTCGACGCTGCCATCTTATTGTACGAATTGCTGAAGTGAATCCAGTACCACTTCTTGCTGTGTGTGGTCGGTCAGATTCTTCAACAATCCCTTGTTTCCCGCAAGTTCCGTCGCTCCGACAACGATTGCATATTTCGATTTTTGCCGGTCTGCTTCCTTCATTTGTGCCTTCAAACTGCGCTTCAACAGATCAGCCTCCGCTGCAATGCCGAGTGATCGTAGTTCCATTGTTTTCTTCAATGCCCAATCGCGGGCTGAATCATCCGCAACGGCAATAAAGATCGTCGGATGCGGCTCAGCCGCGGTAAATCCCTTTTTCTCAAGGATCATCATCAGCCGTTCCATTCCGGCAGCAAATCCGACACTGGGGGTTTTCTTGCCGCCGAGTTCTTCGATGAGAAGATCGTACCGTCCGCCACCCGCAAGCGCATCCTGCGATCCAAGTTCAGTGCTCGTTATCTCAAATGCGGTCTTTGTGTAGTAATCCAAGCCGCGCACCAATCGTCCGTTGACCGTGTATGGAATCCCGTACTCTGTCAGTAATTTTTTCACCCGTTCAAAGTGTGCGGCACATTCTTCGTTCAAGTAGTCAGTAATCAACGGCATCGTTGCAGTTATTGCTTTGTCGTTCTCATCTTTTGAGTCGAGTACGCGCATCGGATTCTGGTCGATCCGTTTTTGACTTTCGGGTGAAAGTTTGTCCGCGATCTTGCGCAATTCGTTTGTCAGGATCTCCTTGTATCGCGGACGGCATTCTTCATCTCCGACCGAATTGATCTGAAGGGAATAATTTGTGATACCGAGCCGTCTGTAGATCTCCAAAGCAACGGCGATGATCTCAACATCGGGCGATGATCTCAACATCGGTCTCCGGTGTGGGTGAGCCGGTCGCCTCGGCGCCGAATTGGTGAAACTGCCGCAACCGTCCCGCTTGCGGGCGTTCCTGGCGGAACATCGGTCCGAGATAATAGACTTTGGTGAGCGGCTGTTCCTGTCCGAGATTGTTTTGAATGTACGAGCGCATCACCGATGCGGTTCCTTCGGGGCGGAGCGTGATGCTTTCTTCACTGCGATCGACGAATGTGTACATCTCCTTACCGACAATGTCTGTCAGCTCACCGATGCTGCGAGCGAACAAGGAGGTCTGTTCGAAGATCGGAGTACGTATTTCTTTGTAGTTGAACCGGTGGAAGACATCACGAATGTTCTGTTCGACAAATTGCCAGCGCGATGTTTCAGAAGGGAGAATATCTTTTGTGCCTTTAATTGCTCGGTAGTTCACTCTTCACACTTTAATTGACGTAGGGATGAATTGAGTACAGACGGTAAAAAACTGTCAAGAAATGAACGATCAATTCTCGAAGTACTGCGCCTCTTCAGTTTTGAAGATCTCGATCACTTGTTTCGGAGTCGTTGCGCCCAATAATTTGGAACGGAATTCCTCTTTGTTCATCAGTCTCGAGATCCGGCTCAACAATTTAATGTGAGGTCCGACCATGCTGTCTTTGCCGACCAGCAGGAAGATCAACCGGACGGGCTGTTCATCAAGCGATTCGTAATCGATCGGTTCTTCGGTGATCGCGAATGCGGCGACGATATCGAGCACCGCGTCTGTCTTGCCGTGCGGGATTGCAAATCCGTTGCCGACGCCGGTGGACATGATCTTTTCCCGCTCGAAGATCGCTTCGCGTACTTTTTCTATGTCCAAAATTTTATTCGAGTGATTGACAATCGCAATCATCTCGTTGATGACTTCGTCTTTCGATTTTCCTTTTAAGTTGACTCGAACAACTGATTCATCCAATATATCGCTTATTCTCATGTTTGTAATAATGCTCCACAGTGTCAAAAAATGTTCCTAAATATACTACTTTCGGTGTGCAAATGGAACAAATTTTTGAGTCTCAGTCTCTCGTGTCGCGCCATTCGACGATTTTTTCCTCATATTGAGCCACCAGCATGTCCGCTAATTCCTTCTCAGCAGACTCTGCGTGAAGGTGAAATGTCGGTTTTGCCCGATCGGGCCAGAGCAGCACAGACGTGGATGCTTTTTGATCCAGAACCAATTTCACTCCATCCAAAAGAATTCTTTGAGGCTGGTTATCGGTTTCTTTCATGAGGTACCGCATCACTTTCCCTTTTTTGTCCCAGGGGACATGAACCATCTTCTTATTCATGTGTAACTTCGGCACTTGCTGATCCAATTTACCGAAGCGGGTGTTCGTCAGCGCCATCATTTCCAGTATCTTGGCTACAGAGTACATCCCGTCGCTTGCAAAAAGGAAATCGGTAAAAATAAATCCCCCCCGTGTGCCGCCGACAAATTTGATATCTTCACGGGTTGCCGCTTCGATCAACGATAGATGACTGTCGCGCGTCTTCACAACTTCAACTCCCATGTGTTCGGCGATCAAATCGATCTCCGCCGATGCGGTGACAGGAACGGCTACTTTTTTCACTTCGGGATATGCGCTGAGGAACAGATACGTTACGAGCGTCAGCAGCCTGTCATTGTTGATGAACTTTCCGTTTTCGTCGACCACAAAACATTTTTCCGCTCCCGCGTCCATCAGGAAGCCGACATCGTATCCGAGCGATGTGACGATATGTGAGAGTTGGTCCACGGCGGCATCATACTCTTCCGCATTTCGCGTCAGTTTTTTTGCATCAAGGTACGCATTCTGAGAAAGTACGTGAGCATGCAGTGATCCGATGATATTGGGGAATATAGTCGATGCAATGCCGCTGGAATAATCGATGACGAGTTTGAACTTTGCCTGCGAAATCGCATCCACATTGATCGTGGAGAGGAATTTTTCGATGTAGCTCTCCTGTGCGCGTTCGGGAAAAGTTACGCCCCCCACTTCGTCCTGTTTCACTCTCGGAAAATCTTCACCGAAGAAGAGTCGTTCGAGCGATTTCGTTTTCCCAGACGGGAGGTCCTTTCCTTTCGCGTCAAAAAAAATGATATCGGTCAGAGATTTATCGAACGGGGATTTTCGGACGTGGATGCCGCCGGCATGTTTTCCCGTCCGTAATTCCTGACGTAAAATTGGGATCGACACTGCCCGCAGATCTCCGGCATCCACACCCGCAGACATCAACCCGCACATGATCGCGCGGTTCATCATCCGGGATACATTGTCCGAATCGCGGCTCATCAAGATCGTTTTTCCTTTTCCTGTCAACGCGCCGAACGCCGCGCCGATCTTCGCGCCGAATTCGGGATTCATTTCAATGTTTGAGAGCCCCGTGATGCGGGCGTCGGTGAAGAGATCTTTCAGCCATTTGTCTTCCCATACGAGCGAGCGGGTAAGGATGGCGCCGTCTTCCACTTCTTTTTCGGGCCAGAGTTTGATATTCGGCGCAAGTTTGCTTTCATTGCCGATAATGCATTTGTCCGAAATGAAGACGTTGTCGCTGATCGTTGCATAGTCACCGATCGTCCCCCATTTTCCGATGACGCACGATGTCAGTTCCGCACCTTTTCCGATCTTCGTATCCGACCAGACGACAGAGTTGCGGATCAGTGCACCGTCTTCGATCACGCAATCATTCCCGATCACCGATTTGAAGATCTTCACGTTCTTGCCGATCTTGCAATTTTTCCCGATCAATACTTTCCCTTGAAGATTTTCGATTGCAGTTTCGATCATCGTGTTCGATCCGACAAATGCGCTGCCGACCCTGTTTCCTTCTGCAGTCAATTTTACTTTGTCGTCAAGTGCGTCGAGATGTGCTTCCTGATATTCATTTAAGTTGCCGACATCGCGCCAGTATCCTTCTGCGATGTATCCGTACAATCCCATATCCTGCTCGAGCAGAGCGGGGAAAAGATTCTTACTGAAATCGAATTCCTTTTGGTACGGCACGAGTTGCAGCACATCCGGCTCAATGATGTAAATACCTGTATTGATTGTATCGCTGAAGACCTCGCCCCATGTCGGTTTTTCAAGAAAGCGGGTGATCTTTCCGTTGTTGTCCGTAATGACAACACCGAACGCAAGCGGATTTGTGGCGCGGGTCAGTACAACTGTTGCTTTCGCTTTTTTCTTTTCGTGAAACTCGATTGCCTTGGAAAGATCAAAATCTGTCAACACATCGCCGCTGATGATGATGAACCGTTCGTCCAGAAAATCAGCTGCATTCCGTACGCTTCCCGCCGTTCCGTAATCCGCCTCTGCTTTGCGGTACTGCATATGCACATCAAATTTCGTTCCGTCGCCAAAATATCCTGTTATGATTTCAGGTTGATAGAATAGTGTGGATACGATCTGGTTGATGCCGAGCTTTTTGATCAACTCGACGATATGCTGCATCATCGGTTTGTTCATCATCGGTACCATCGGCTTGGGGATATTGCAAGTGAGCGGACGGAGACGTGTTCCAAATCCGCCTGACATGATGACTGCTTTCATAGCGTTCACTCGGTTGGTCGTTGAATGAGGGATTCTATGTTGAGTGTAACCAAAAATTGAAACGCGTGCAACTAGCAAAAGAGAAAAAAGAAATGAATTTGTGTTGATCGGTCGGATACCATACCGTGAAATCTTCGTTGACTTTCCGGCGGATTTTCGATAAATTTGCATGGCTTATTAGCGATTTCACGTCCGCCAACGGCGGGCATGTAATAAGGACTCACGAATGCCAGATAATCAGCAGGAAATCGCCCGTTTTCATACCATGAAAGATTTTATGGAGGAGGGCATACTCGCTGGCGTTGGAGTCCTTCTCGTATTTTTAGGGGTGTTCAGCAAAGTGCCACTGACCAACATTGTTGCTGTTGGGATCGGCGCTTTTCTTTTCTATGTAACGGTTGAATTGTATCGCGAGAAGAATCCGAAGCGACGTGATCTCGTCGAAGGGAATGACGATGATGACAGCCCGACCGTGGATCCAAAATTACCCGAAGAATATTTTGAACCGAAGGAACGTGAAACAGATCAATTTATTGAACATCGGGAAATTTATAAAAGTGAACGTCCGGAACACAAATTCCAGGCATCAGATTTTGTTGAAGAGAGACCAAAGCCAACGATGAGCACAATGGAGCCGCAGAGTGAATTCAACAATCTGCTTATCAAAGTACTGACAGCGTTAAAAGATGTTTGCTTTGCACATACCGTAGCATTTTTCTGGGTCAATCACGAATCGAAACAACTCGTTCTTGAGGCGAAAATCACCGACAGCGGATCATTTACTACCGATCGTAAGGTCATGCTTTCGGAAGATGTTGTCAGTTCAATCGGATTAACAGGTGAACCGAAAATTGTCAATAACATTCTTGCAGAGACCGAACAAAATATTCTCTGTTACTATAAGAGTTTGCAGGATGTAAAATCGTTCATCGGCGTTCCTGTATTTTATGCGAGCGATGCGGCAAAGTCAAAAACGATCGGCGTTATCGCGGTGGACAGCAAAGCGGAGGATGCATACGGTGACGAAACATTTTCAGTGCTGTCACATTTCTCAAAATTGATCTCGGCGCTGCTCATCAGTTATACGGAAAAGTACGACCTCTTTGCGGATGTAAAATTGGTCGAAGCAGACTGGAAACTGAAACGGAAGATCTCCAATAAACCGTCGATCCCGTTCGTTGTGAATGGCTTGACGGAAGAATTAGAAAATATCATTTCATGGGATTCCGTTGTCGTGGTACTTTTCGATGAAGCACAGCGCGGATGGTCGCTTGCATCGGTTCGAGTGAGATCAAGTGAAAAATTTGTCTCGCCGAAGCAATTGATCGATTTCGAAAATAGCATAGTGGGAAAAGCGATCCGGACGAATACCGTGCAGTCTATGCACCTTGCAGAGAACAGTCAGGTCGTATTCAATGCGGGGGAGAATTCGTTCGATCTTCTCAAACATGGCGAATTGATCGTTGCTCCGTTCTCATCCGACGGAAAATGTTACGGCGCCGTTGTGGTGACAAATAAGAAGCCGAATGCTTTTTCAAAAAAGGATGTCTTCGCCGTCGAATATCTTGCATCGACTGTCGCGCCCGCGTTCGAGACGGCTGAACTCGGTTCTATTTTGAACGAACATCTTGCGGTTGATGAACAAACCGGTACCTGGTCGAAGAAGTTCTTTCTGCGGCGATTGAGCGAGGAATTGCAGCGGGCAAACGATCGGGGAGAAGACCTGACAATGGTGCTCGTGACTCTTTCCAATGTTTCCGACATTGAACAACGGTACGGTGTTGAAGGAAAAGATGCTGCGCTTGTGAACGTGGCGAATCACCTGCGCGCAAATGTGAGACCGTATGATGTTGTGGCGCGATTTGATGCAGTATCGTTTGCCATCGTGCTTGCCGATACGATTGCCAGCGATGCGTACCTGTGGGCGGAAAAGCTTCGCACATCGATCGCATCGAGTATTGTTACCGTTGAACGCAGAAGCTTTTCAATTTCTGTGACGATCGGTGTCAGCGGAGCAGCGGCAAAGATGACACCCGATGACCTTATCAAAAATACCTCCCTTGTGCTTGATCAGGCAAAAAAAGCAGGGGGAAATATCGTTCGTGTGTTTTAATTGTCACACCGCGGAAAAATAGTTTGCATTGTCCTTGATGGAGTCGGTGTCGGTGCCGCACCCGATGCACATCTATACCATGATGAAGGAGCGAACACGCTGTGCAACACGGCAAATGCAGTCGGCGGTGTACATCTGCCGAACATGCAAAAATTAGGATTGGGAAACATTGCTCCGATCAAAGGTGTTGCTCCGCTGAAGAATGCCGACGGATGTTTCGGGAAGATGCAGGAAGTGTCGAAAGGGAAAGACAGTACGACGGGACATTGGGAATTTTCCGGTCTTATACTTGAAAAAGATTTTCCGTACTATCCCGACGGGTTTCCGAAAGAAGTGGTCGACAAGTTTTGTTCTTTGACACGGTCAAAGGGAGTCCTCGGCAACAAAGCGGCATCGGGTACTGCGATCATCGAGGAGTTGGGCGAGCAGCACATGGCGAGCGGTATGCCGATCATTTATACGTCGGCAGATTCTGTTTTTCAGATCGCCGTGCATGAGAAGGTAATCCCGCTTGAAGCAATGTACGACATGTGTACAATTGCACGGAATGAAGTGCTGATCGGAAAGCATGCCGTTGGGAGAGTGATTGCACGTCCGTTCATCGGTTCTCCTGGAAATTTCAAACGGACGGCGAACAGGAGAGATTTTTCTTTGGTGCCGCCGGGAACAACAATGCTCGACATTCTGACTCGAAACGAAATTCCGACCATCGCCGTTGGAAAGATCGACGATCTGTTCGCAGGGAAAGGATTGAAAGAAAAGATCCATACGAAATCGAATCAAGAGGGGATCGACGAAACGATTGCATGGATGGAAAAAACGAAGAGCGGTTTCATTTTTACCAATCTTGTCGATTTCGATCAATTGTTTGGGCACCGGCAAGATCCAAAGGGAATGAAAGGTGCCCTTGAACATTTCGATCTCTATCTACCGCGCATCATGGAAGTATTGTCCGACGACGACGTTCTGATCATCACCGCCGATCATGGAAATGATCCGACGGATAACAGCACCGATCACAGCCGTGAATATGTTCCGCTGTTGACTTACTCCCGCACGGGGAAAAAGGGGATCGATCTCGGAACTCGCACAACATTTGCCGATCTCGGGAACACGGTTGTCGACTATTTCGGGTTTGATACGAAAGAAATTAAAGGGAGTAGTTTTCTGAAATTGATCGTCTAAAAGAATGCATACAGATTTTTCCAAAACTTGACTTGTTCGACTCTGGCGGAAGATTTGGAAAATCTAATCGAACAGGTATGGAAAAGCCGAAACACAGTATCCAATTTGAAGCGGAAGTGGACAAAGAAGGGAAGGTCACCTTTTCCAAGATTGTGGACGACCTTAAGTTGAAACCGGGATCGAAAGTGACGGTGAATATCTTCGGCGGTGTCATTTCGGAACGGCTGACACAGTTAGGAGTTACAGAAAAAGAGATTGAGCGGATTGGGAATACTCAATTGGAAGATCGTGAACATGTGATGATCTTTTTGGCATCGCAGGGTATTTTGAAAAAGCGTCCGTTGAAATTGAGATCGGTGCGTGCGTGAGTGTCCGAAAGATCGTTATCGATTCAGACATCATCCTCGACCATCTGACGACTGCGGATGCAACGTCGATCCTCAGGCGATTAATAGGCAGGTATTTTTGTTACACGACCATTTTTAATGCAATTGAGTTGTTTGCTGCGGCGCGTTCACAACAAGAAATTCAGGCGATCGACGATGCGTTTTATGCGATGAAGGTGCTGGGTGTGAATGCGAAAAGTGCCAAGAATATTGCAAGAGCATATACGTCTTCTCAAGAACAATTGAGCGGGTTAATAGCTGGTCTCTGCATCGAAAGCAAACTGCCGATCGTAACATTGAATCCGAAACCGTATAAAAAAATTCCATCGCTGGAAGTTATCCCGGCGCTTTCATTACTTAACGAGAGTTCAAATCTATGATCCTTGGAAAAGTGATCGGCACAGTCTGGGCAACGCGCAAGGACGAAAATCTCGTCGGCGCAACGCTGCAGATCGTGAAGCATGTTGATCTTGATTATAAAGTGAAAGATCAATTTGTCGTTGCCATGAATACTGTACAGGCCGGCGTCGGCGATATCGTGCTCGTTGCAACCGGCAGTTCGGCACGGCAAACAGCACAAACAAAAAATAAACCGGTCGATGCAGTGATCATGGCTGTTGTCGATAAATTGGATGTGAGCTGAGAATGTTCCTTGCAAAAGTCATCGGCACTGTGTGGGCGACACGCAAAGATGAGCATCTCCAGAGCTTTAAGATGCAGTTCATACAGCCGATCGATTCGCAACAAAAGAATGTCGGTATGCCTATCGTTGCGGTCGACACGGTGGGAGCGGGGACGGGAGAAATAGTGTTTTATATTACGGCGGCTGAAGCGGTCATCCCGCTTCCGGTCGAAATGGCGCCGGTCGATGCAAGCATCGTCGGGATCGTCGATAGAATTGATGTATCATAGTTTCATTTAAAAACAGGTGACGTCTTAATGGTTAAAATTACAAAACAGTACACGAACAGGGAAAGTCAATCGCTCGATAAATATCTTCAGGAGATCGGCAAGGTCGATCTGTTGACGCCGGATGAAGAGATCACACTTGCGAAAGAGATCAAGAAAGGGAACCAGCGGTCGCTGGAAAAACTGACAAAGGCGAATCTTCGTTTCGTGGTGAGTGTTGCAAAGCAGTATCAAAATCAGGGATTGTCCCTCGGAGACCTGATCAACGAAGGGAACCTGGGACTTATCAAGGCAGCAAAACGATTCGATGAAACGCGCGGATTCAAATTCATTTCGTACGCCGTGTGGTGGATCCGGCAGTCAATTTTGCAGGCGCTTGCCGAACAATCGCGCATTGTCCGACTTCCGCTGAACCGCGTCGGCGCGTTGAATAAGATCGGCAAAGCATTCAGCCAGTTGGAACAGGAATTCGAGCGCGAACCGAGCGCAAGCGAACTTGCAGAAGAACTCGATATGTCGGTCTTTGAAGTTGCCGACACGCTGAAAATATCCGGGCGCCATCTGTCCGTCGATGCGCCCTTCGCGCAAGGCGAAGACAACCGCCTGCTCGATGTCATTCAGGACGAGCGGCAGCCATCGCCCGATTCCATTTTGATGGATGAATCGTTGAAGGAAGAAGTGAAGCGGGCACTCGCCACATTGAGCGAACGAGAAGCGGAAGTGATCCGTCTCTATTTCGGGTTGCAGAAGGAACATTCATTGACACTTGAAGAGATCGGAGAGAAATTCAATCTCACGCGCGAACGCGTTCGGCAGATCAAAGAAAAAGCGATACGCCGGCTCCGTCATGCATCGCGCAGTAAAAATCTTCGTGCGTATCTTGGATAACCGATGATACTCGCGTACCATTTTAAACCCCTTCTCTCAAGATGGGGTTTTTCATTTTTCGTCTTAATCGGTACATTACTGCTTGCGGGGTGCAGTTCATCTTCACCACGCTTTGCCAGTGGCAAAACGGATGATAAACAATACCAAAAAAGAAAAAGTGCGATCCGGTTTTCATCCAAAGTGAAAGAAGAAGAAATGCGGGAAGACGATCGGAAGGTGAATGTGAAAGAGGTGAAGGCGAGATTCAGCAGTGCAAAGAATGTCGTTCCGGTCGAGAAGAAAAATATTTCGAAGGATGATATAAAGAGACCGGATGCGGTTCCCACAACAACCGGTTCAACAGGATTTGAGCGGCAGAAGATGATGGATGCAATCCTTGCATGGATGGGTACTCCCTATGATTACGGCGGCGAGAGCAAATCGGGAACCGACTGTTCGGGATTCACAATGCAAATCTTCAAAGAAAGTGCCGGAATGGATCTGCCACGGACAACGGAAGAGCAAGTGAAGTTAGGAAATGCTGTGGCGAAAGACGATTTGAAGTTTGGCGACCTGATTTTTTTTAATACAACAGGCGAAAATCCTTCGCACGTCGGCATTTATATTGGCGATGATATGTTCGCTCATGCGAGCGTCAGTTTTGGCGTGACGTTGTCATCCATGTATTCATCGTATTATAAAAAAAGGTACACTGAGGCGAGAAGAGTTATACAATAGATCGACACATTGACTTATCGCATCATTGATTCAATGTACCGATGGAAATAATGAACTAATACTAACGATTTGTATGTCTACATTACCAGTCTATCTATACGGCAACGAAATTTTAAAGAAAAAAGCGAAACCTGTTTCTGAGATCACTGATGGGGAGATCGAACTCATCAAGGATATGTTTGATACGATGCACACTGCAAACGGGATCGGATTGGCTGCGAATCAAGTCGGCGAGCTGAAACAGATCCTTGTTATCGATATTTCCGACATGGAAGCAGGGAAAGGAATAAAGCCGTTGGTCGTAATCAATCCGGAGATACTTTCTGAAAGCGATGAAGAATCCGAATATGAAGAAGGATGCCTGAGCATTCCCGATGTGCGCGAGAAAGTGTGGCGTCCGGAAAAGATAACGTTGAAATACTGCGACATCAACATGAAAGAAGTGAATCTCGAAGCGGACGGGATACTTGCACGGGTATTGCAGCACGAAATTGATCATCTTAACGGGATCCTGTTCCTGGACCATTTGACAGGCACAAAACGCACGCTTCTACGCGGGAAACTGTCGAAGATCTCCAAGGGGGAGATTGAAACGCAATATGACGTTGTTGCGCCGAAGAAACTAAAACCGAAGAAGAAGAAATAACGATACTGTCCGGAGTTGGTAATGATTTATTACGGATCAACATGAATATTGTTTTTATGGGCACGCCGGACTTTGCGGTGCCAAGTCTGGAAATCCTCCATGCTCGCGGTTACAACATAGCAGCTGTTGTCACTGCGCCCGATAAACCGCGCGGCAGAGGGCAGCAGGTGAGCGTTACACCTGTGAAAGCAGCAGCATTGAATCATTCACTTCCTCTTCTCCAACCCGATAATCTTAAAGACGAACATTTCATATCTGAATTACGAAAACTTCGTCCCGATCTTTTTATTATCGTCGCCTTTCGCATCCTTCCGAAAGAGGTCTATTCGATTCCGGCAAAAGGTGCATTCAACCTTCACGCTTCGTTACTTCCAAAGTATCGCGGTGCCGCTCCCATCAATTGGGCGATCATCAACGGAGAAAAAGAGACCGGCGTAACTTCCTTTTTTCTCCAGGACAAAGTCGATACAGGAAATATCATTTTGTCTGCACGCACAGTTATTCGCGATGATATGAATGCCGGAGAGCTGCACGATGTGCTGTCGGAAATAGGCGCAGAAATTGTTTTGCAGACTGTCCGCCTCATCGAACTCGGTAAAGTGCAGCCGCGCCAGCAAGATAATACGCTCGCAACACCCGCTCCGAAAATTTTCAAAGAGACATGCCGCATCAATTGGAATCAGTCGTTGAAAAAAATTTATGACTTTATACGCGGGCTTTCACCGTCTCCGGCGGCGTGGACAGTGAATAATGGGAAAGTGATTAAAATTTTCAGGAGTAGCCAGAAGTCAGAAGCCAAAAGTCGGAACTCAGAGGCTGGGGAAATTACTGTTGATAAAGGAAAATTATTTGTATCTGCTGTTGATGGAGAGTTGGAAATTCTCGAACTTCAGCAGGAAGGGCGGAGGCGAATGACGGCGGAGGAATTTTTAAGAGGGTACAAATTCAAGGGAAAAGATTCATTCCACTAATCACTTTCCGCTCGTATATTTTCTCACATCCACCTTCTCGACTGTCACCATCGCCCCGCATTTCGTTTCCTCGATCATCAAATCGATCTCAGGCAGTAATGCTTCGATCTTTTCTTCGGTATCGACTATCTCTACGACGATCGGAAGATCTTCTGAGAGATCGATGAAACTGGTCTTGTGAATGTGGCTATGCGCGCCGTATCCTTCAATGCCTCGCAACACAGTGCCTCCGGCAATTCCTTTCTCTCTCGCATGAAGGATGATCGCTTCGAATAATTGTTTTCCTCTGTAGTGGTCATTTTCTCCGATGAAAATTCGGAGCAGTTTCCCGGTTCCTGTTAATCTCATACATTCCTCAGATAATATATTTGCCGATCATATATCCGCACCATGTTGCGGCAAGACAACCGACAACGTTGTATGCGGCGTTAAAGAATGCAGCTGTCATGCTGCCTGCTCTCATCAGTTCAAATGTCTCGTAACTGAATGACGAGAAGGTGGTGAAACCTCCGAGAAATCCGATGACAAGTAAAAACCGGAAGTTGGTGTTGACCGCCAATCGTTCCTGCATGAGCGACATAAGGAATCCAATGAACAAACAGCCGATAATGTTGACCGCGAGCGTGCCGTACGGAAACGACTCGCCTACCGCATGATACACCATTCGGGAAACGATGTACCGCGAAATACTCCCAATTCCGCCACCTAAACCGATAAGTAAGTACTTTTCCATAAATGCTTGTGTCTTAATGCAAAAAATTGCATCCCTAAACGAAATGAAGTATATTGATGCAAGTTAATGGAATTTTCTTAGAGTTCAAGCAGATTTACCGATGGGAAAAATCATTGCCGTTGCGAATCAAAAGGGAGGGGTGGGAAAAACCACCACTGCGGTGAACCTTGCCGCGTCGCTGGCGGCTGCGGAACATGAAACGTTGCTCATCGATATCGATCCGCAGGCAAATGCAACGAGCGGCGTCGGAATCGACAGCCGAGGTCTCGACAAGACGACGTATGAAGTGATGTACGGCGGAGTGAACGCCGGTGAAGCGATCCAGAAAACGAACATGCCGTTCCTTTCCGTTCTGCCGTCACATATCAACATGGTCGGATTAGAAGTGGAGCTGGTGAATGAAAATGACAGGGAAAAGAAACTTCGTAACGCAGTGGAGTCTGTCAGGAATAATTACGAATTCATTATTATAGATTGTCCGCCGTCGTTGAGTTTGATTACGCTGAATGCGCTCACCGCTTCAGATTCGGTGTTGATCCCGGTGCAATGTGAGTATTATGCGTTGGAAGGGCTCGGACAATTGCTGAACACCATCAATATGGTAAAGAAGTCGTTGAATCCCTCGTTGGATATAGAAGGAGTGTTGATGACGATGTTCGATTCACGATTGCGGTTATCAAACCAGATCGTAGATGAAGTGAAAAAGTATTTCGGAGAAAAAGTTTTTAAGATCATTGTCACCCGAAACGTGAGATTGAGTGAAGCGCCGAGTTTTGGCAAACCAATTTTACTGTATGATGCAGTTTCCAGCGGCAGCAAGAACTATATGGACCTTGCCCAGGAAATTTTGGGAAACAGCCAGCGACAACATGCTTCACGACGCAATGCCGCTTCGGCATAACAGGGGAAAGAGAAAGTTATGACAGAAGTAAGGTCAAAATCAGTACTGGGAAAAGGATTGAGCGCACTCATTCCCCGAGTACCGGAAAAACATGAATCAGCATCGATCTCGCCACTTCCGAAAGACGCCGGACAAACCAGCGCCACTATTGAAATCGAATTATCCAGAGTCTCACCCAATCCGTTCCAGCCCCGGTTAGATTTTGACCAGCGTACGCTTGATGAACTCAAACAGTCGATAAAACAGAACGGCATCATTCAGCCGATCACTGTCCGCAGATTGGTGAACGGCACGTTTGAATTGATCTCCGGCGAACGCCGCATGCGTGCGTCACAGGAATTAGGGCTGAAGACGATTCCGGCGTATGTGATGAAAGTTGACGGCGATGCCGAGATGCTGGAATTAGGATTGATCGAAAATCTTCAGCGTGAAGATCTCAATCCGATAGAAGTCGCCCTCTCATTCAAACGGTTGATCGACGAATGTCAATTGACGCAGGACGAAGTGGCGGAGAAGGTGGGAAAAGAACGTTCGACTGTGACGAACTTTCTTCGTCTTTTAAAGTTACCGGAAAAAATTCAAAAAGCGGTGCGCGACAATAAAATCTCGATGGGCCACGCCCGTTCGCTCCTCTCCGTCAGCGACGAAAAGAAACAGTTGAAACTCTTCACCAAGATCGTTGACGAAGGTTGGTCGGTACGCAAAATTGAAGAAGCGGTGAAAGGGAAGGAATCTGTTGGAAAGAAAAAATCTTCCGGCTCACGCGGCTCATCGCTGCGCGGAGACTCGACATTTCAATCGATTGAAACACAACTGCGGCACAAGTTCGGAACGAAAGTGACGATCAGAAAGAACGGTTCGGGCGGCGGTGAGATCGGAATTGAATATTACAATCCGGACGACCTAGAACGGCTGCTTGAATTGCTGGAAGAATAAAAGCTGAATTGCTCGATCTATGAAAATGGTCGCCGGTTTTCTGCTTATATTTTCATTCACGCTTCATTCACAACCTTCAACACATTCAAAAGACACCTCTATGAAAACGATCATCAAAACAGACAAAGCGCCTCTTCCCATAGGTCCGTATAATCAAGCGATTGCAGTCCAGGGACAACTTCTGTACACTGCAGGTCAAATAGCACTCGATCCAAAAACGGGAGCAATGGTAGGAACAACGATTCAGGAACAGACCAAACAAGTGTGTGAAAATCTGAAAGCGATCCTCATCGCATCGCACACGGATTTGAAGCACGTCGTCAAGACGATCGTCTTCCTGAAGAATTTCAACGACTTTGCAGCAATTCGTCTTCCCAAGGATGGTTTGGTCGAAATAGAGGTCGTGGCGCTGATCCCGTAAATGAAAACTTCCTCTCGTGCGGCGGCATATCTTTTTCTCACCATTCTCTCTGCCGGTACTATTTCAGCCCAGCAGGTCTTGAAATACGAACAGCCGATTTCCACGCCGATTTTTTTCATTGCTTCTCAGGACACTTTTGTGAACCTTAATGAAGACTCACTCATTGCCGCGTCATTATCCCCTGTCGATACGACAATCCGTGAAGGAAAGAACACGACCATCGCAACACTAGCTTCTATGATCGCTCCCGGTACAGGTCAGATCTATAATGAATCGTATTGGAAAGCCCCCGTTGTCTGGGGATTCGGATATTATTTTTATTCCGTGTATAAAAATCAGGACGATCTGTACCGGCAATATCGTTCACAGTATGATACATCCGTGACCGTGCAAAATCCGGCGGGCAATACTCAGTTAAGAGGACTGCGGGATTTTTACAAGAATCAAAGGAACGAATTCGGATGGTATCTTGTCATCACGTATCTCGTGAACGTTCTCGACGCGTATGTTGATGCTGCGCTGTTCAACTTCGAAGTGAGCCCAAACCTACAATGGACAAACCAATGGAGAGTGAGGATGAAGATCCCGATCAATTGAAACGCTGTTATGAAATATACCTTGTCTATACTGTCTCTTTTGTTCCTCTCGTTGTGCATTTCCGGCTGTCCCGGTTCAAATCCTTCCGATAATTCTGGTAATAATGACGAACTATTCCCATCAGAAAAAAATCCTTTTTCGCTGTACGGAACAGTTGTTGATTCAAATAATGTTCCGATCGCCGATGCTGAAGTTCATTATTTGTTTGGTAATTCTCTGGTATTCCCGAAAACGATGCATTTTCAAAAAACAAATCCGACAGTATTCATCTCTTTTGGCATTGCGAAACAAGGTCAAACTACGCTTCGTGTATATCGTTTTGGCACGCGTAAACTTGTGGCAACACTTGTCGATACAATTCTTCCAGCCGGACAGTACAGCATTTTTTTTGATACGAAAGATCTTACCAATGGGATGTACGTATATCAGCTGCATGCAGAAAGTTTGTTTGTTCAAAAGAAGTTAGCATTGATGAATCCTGACCTTAGCCAACTATCACAAACTCAGCCGTTGGCAAAGACCGAGGGAACGGGAAAATTTCAAATCCCATTTTCTGTTCTGGGAATTGGTGAAGAAATTTTTTATACGAATGGAATCGGTGAAACCCTTGGCTCATTTACTCTTGATTCGATTTCAGTGGTAATTTTTCAAAAAGAAAAACCTGCAGTACTGGTGGAAGGGTTTTCCATTGATCCAAATCAAAATCTTATAAGAACATTTACTATTAAATAGAGGTAACACATGAAAATACGACCAGAAGATGCGCTGGAATATCACAGTTCCGGACGCAAAGGAAAAATAGAAATATCTCTCACGAAACCGTGCGCAACGCAGCGCGATCTGTCGCTGGCATATACACCCGGAGTTGCAGTACCCTGCCTGGAAATAGAAAAGAATGTTGATGATGTATACAAGTACACCGCCAAAGGGAATCTCGTTGCCGTTGTTTCTAACGGAACAGCGGTGCTCGGTCTCGGCGACATCGGTCCGGAAGCAGGCAAACCGGTCATGGAAGGGAAGGCATTGCTCTTTAAGCGTTTTGCCGATATCGATGTCTTCGATATTGAACTGAGAGGAAAAGACACGAATGATATTATCAAATGTGTAGAGATGTTGGAACCGACATTCGGCGGCATCAATCTTGAAGATATCAAAGCACCGGAATGTTTCGAGATCGAGCAGGAGTTGCGGAAGAGGATGAACATTCCTGTCTTTCACGACGATCAGCACGGAACGGCGATCATTTCCGCTGCAGGATTATTGAATGCGCTCGAATTGGTCGGCAAAGACATTTCGAAAGTGAAAGTTGTGTACAACGGTGCCGGTGCTTCGGCAATGGCTTGTTCCAAATTGCATATGCTCTTTGGCATTAAAAAAGAGAATATCATGATGGTTGACAGCAAGGGTGTTCTCTATAAAGGACGCACCAATGCAATGAATAAGTACAAAGAAGATTTTGTGGTCGAGACGAAAGCGCGTACGCTTGCCGACGCAATGGTCGGTGCCGATGTGTTCTTTGGTCTCTCGGTAAAAGATTGCGTTACAAAAGAAATGGTGAAATCAATGGCACCCAACGCCATTATCTTTGCTATGGCGAATCCCGATCCCGAAATATCACCCGAAGATGCGATGAGTGTCCGCAACGATATTGTCATGGCAACAGGCCGCTCAGATTATCCCAACCAAGTGAACAACGTGCTCGGATTCCCGTTCATCTTCCGCGGTGCGCTTGATGTACGCGCAACGACGATCAATGAAGAAATGAAAATGGCAGCTGCGCGTGCTTTGGCGAATCTGGCAAAGGAAGATGTCCCCGATTCGGTGCTCAAAGCATACGGGGGCGATCCGATTCGTTTCGGTAAAGACTATATCATTCCCAAACCGCTTGATCCGCGCGTACTGCGCTGGGTTGCCCCGGCAGTTGCAAAAGCTGCTGTCGAAACAGGAGTAGCGAAATTACCGATCACCGATTGGGAAAAATATGCGGACCAACTCGAAGAGCGTCTCGGACGTTCGAAACAATTCATGAACTTTATTTTCCACAAAGCACGTCAAAAGAAGCAACGGATCGTTTTTCCGGAAGGTGAAGAAGTGAAGATACTGAGAGCGGCGCAGATCTTGATCGATCAGGATCTTGCAACGCCTATTCTCATCGGGGTGAAAGAACGCATCGAGAAGGTCATTGAAGAGAATCATCTCGATTTTGAAGGACAAGCGGAGATCATCGATCCTAAATCGTTCCGCGATCATGATAAATTTGCGGCCGAGTATTACAAGATCCGTCAACGCAAAGGAGCCACAAAGTTTTACGCCGATAAGACGATGAATCTTCGTTTCTTTTTTTCGATGATGATGGTCCGTCTCGGATATGCAGATGGCGTCATCGGAGGATTGACGACAACATATCCGGACACGATCCGTCCCGCATTGCAAGTGATCGGAATGAAACAAGGGGTAAAGAGTGTTGCCGGTATGTACGCTGTGATCGCAAAAAAAGGGACATACTTTTTTGCCGATACAACGGTGAACATTAATCCCGATGCCGAAACACTTGTAGAGATCGCACAACTCGCATCGACGATCGTGAAGCGGATCGATATCATTCCGCGAATAGCGATGCTGTCATTCAGTAATTTCGGCAGTACAAAACATCCGGAAGCTGATAAAATGCGTGCTGCCGTCGACCTCTTTAGAAAACGGAATCCCGATATTCTCATCGACGGCGAAATGCAAGCTGATATTGCCGTCAGTCCCGAGTTATTAGAGAAAGAATACTCCTTCAGCACTTTGAAACAGGGTGCGAATGTCCTCATCTTCCCCGATTTGAATGCTGCAAACACCGCATATAAACTCATGGGAAGGATCGGCGAAGCAGAGATCATAGGACCCATCCTGATGGGAATGGCAAAACCGGTCCATGTTCTGCAGCATTTTGCCGAAGTGACGGATATCGTGAATATGGCTGCAATCTGCGCTGCGGACGCGATCGACAGCAAATCGTAACTATTTGCCGGATCAGCGGTTTACCGGTCCGGCGTTTTCTTCAAAAACAAATCGACTTTTCCTTCTGTTTGGTACCGGGCTATTTTGATGACACGTCACCCCGAACTTGTTTCGGGGTCTGTAAAAGATGCTGAAACAAGTTCAGCATGACGATTTTTTTTGTTTTTGCAAATCATTAAAATTCAAAATAGCCCACTTCTTTCTGTTTCAGGGGCTGCTAAACTTCGCATCGCTGAAGTGTGTCTAAAAGCAGCAATAATCACTATTTTGGTTTAGTATGAAAAAGAAGGTAACATTCTCAATCATTGGCGCTGTCGTTGTGCTCGGAATCTCCGGCTACTATTATATTTCGAACGGCAAGAACGATGAAATTCAGTACCGCATAGAAAAAGTAACACGCGGCGATATGCAGGTTGTTGTGACGGCGACTGGAACACTCAGTGCCGTGACAACGGTACAGGTCGGTTCGCAGGTTTCGGGAACGCTGGCAAACATCAACGTAGACTTTAATGACAAGGTAACAAAAGGGCAGATCGTTGCACAGATCGATCCGACATTTTTGGAGGCGAGCGTGCGTGATGCCGAGGCAAGCCTGCAGCGCGCGACGGCACAATTCAATGAAGCAAAAAGAAATTTTGAACGCGCCAAAACTCTCCTTGAAAAAAATCTTGCATCGCAAGCAGAATACGATGCTGCATTGACGCAATACGAATCCAACAACGCAGCCCGAAAACAGACCGAAGCACAATTAGAACGCGCCAAGATAAACTTGCGTTATGCAACAATCAAATCACCGATCGATGGTGTCGTGATATCACGTGCGGTCGACGTAGGACAAACGGTTGCTGCAAGTCTTTCTGCACCCACACTGTTTACCATAGCGAACGATCTTACGAAAATGCAGGTGCAGACAAGTGTTGACGAAGCTGACATCGGAAAAGTTAAAAAAGATCAGACGGTGACCTTCACAGTCGATGCATACCCCGAACAGACATTTCATGGTACGGTGCGGCAGGTTCGCCTCTCACCGAAAGTCGAACAGAATGTTGTCAATTATACCGTGATCATCGACGTTCCGAATGATGACATGAAATTGATGCCTGGTATGACGGCGACCGTTACGATCCTTGTGACAAAACAGGAAGCGGTGCTCAAAGTTCCTACGCTTGCACTCCGTTTTAATCCGCCAGAAGATCAGATTGAAACACAACAAGATTCATCGCAACGGCAATCCGGCGATGATTCTGCCCGTACTGAACGCAGGCGTGGTATGCGTGAACGATTTGCACAAGGTGGCGGGAATTTTGATCCGCAGGTATTTCAACAGCGAATGGCATCACGAGGCATCGGAAGAGTGTGGGTGATGAATGATAGAAAAAAACTTGAACCAATAATGGTTCGCACTGGGTTGAGTGATGGAACGTTCACTGAAATAGTTCGTGGAAAAGTGGAAGAGGGACAAGAAATTGTGGTCGGCACACTGAATCAACGTTCCATGTCAACACAAACGACATCCCCTTTTAATTCGCAACAGCGAAATCCCGGCGGTATGCCGCGCAGGTTCTAGTTTATTAAGTGATGTTACGCAAAAAACTAAAAACCACTCGTCATTCCCGCATGTTTTAAGCGGGAATCCACAAAATGGATGCCCAACTAAAGTCCCGCTTTTAGGATTCCGCTCGGAGCGGGATTTGCCGCCACTTGGCATTCCGCGGGTGCGGCATTCAAAATAGCGGAACAGAAGGCGGAACGTTTGGGCATGACGATCTTATTCTTTTGGGCGTTTATTTTCTCTGCGTAACATGAGTTATGAAGTAATTTTCACACAATAGTTAGTTAAAAACGTATGGGTTTTTTGGATATACTCGAAGTCGCATTGATTTCGCTCTCACGCAACAAGATGCGTTCGTTTCTGACAATGCTTGGTATCATTATCGGCGTCGGCGCCGTCATTGCAATGATGGCTGTCGGCAACGGTGCTCAACAAAGCATCAAGGACCAAATTGCATCGCTCGGCACAAATGTCATTTTAATCTTTCCGGGTTCAACAAATCAGCAAGGGGTGAGAACAGGCGGAGGATCTGCAACATCATTGACAGACCAGGATATGGCAGCGATACGGACTCAATGCCCTTCCGTTGCCCTCATTACTCCGTCGTTGCGCACCGGCGCACAGATAGTCTATCAAGATATGAATTGGCGTGCAAGTGTAATGGGTGTGACGCCGGAATATTTTGAGATCCGCAGTTGGCCCTTATCAAGCGGGCAATATTTTACGGAAGCCGATGTTCGCGGCGCTACCAAGGTCTGCGTTATCGGGCAGACGATCGTCGATAATCTTTTTAAAGGCGACGATCCTGTCGGGAAGATCATCCGCATAAAAAAAATGCCGTTCAAAATTGTCGGTGTCTTGTCTGTCAAAGGGCAATCGGCGCAGGGGAACGACCAGGACGACATTATCGTCGCTCCGGCGACGACAGTCCAAAAGAAATTGATGGGACAACACTTCTTCGGCAGTTTGTTGGCATCTGCAACGAGTGAAGACCGAATGAATGATGCGATCCAGCAGATCACCGATGTGCTTCGTGTGCAGCATAAACTGCAACCGTGGGAAGAGAATGATTTCACAGTCCGCAGCCAGACCGAAATTGCAAATGCTGCGCAATCGACGTCGCAGGTGCTCACTGTTTTGCTTGCATCTATCGCATCTATTTCGCTTATTGTCGGCGGCATCGGCATTATGAACATCATGCTCGTGTCGGTGACGGAACGAACAAAAGAAATAGGATTGCGCATGTCGGTAGGGGCAACCGGTAGAATCATACTTACTCAATTCCTTTTTGAAGCGATCGTTCTCAGTCTTCTCGGAGGATTGATCGGTGTAATAGTGGGAATACTATCCTCCGGCCTCATCTCCCGATTTGCGGGGTGGACGACGCTCGTCTCACCCGAATCGATCTTGCTTTCGTTCATTTTTTCTGCAGCCGTCGGGATTTTTTTCGGATTCTACCCCGCGCGCAAAGCGGCACAACTCAATCCCATTGAAGCATTGAGATACGAGTAATGCCGGCGACTCATCACGTTACGTTCATAGTAAATCCGGTCGCAGGTCGAGGCAAATCGAAACATCTCGCCGAAAAACTCATCGCATACCTCCGGGACAACTCAATTCCGCACACCATCGTATCGACTGAGCGCCGCGGTCATGGAACGGATCTTGCGCGTGAAGCGTCTAAAACAAGCGACTATGTCGTTGCCGTCGGCGGTGACGGTACGGTGAACGAAGTTGCTGCAGGCGTGGTGAACTCTCAGGCAACGCTTGCCGTAATGAGCGAAGGATCGGGGAATGATTTTGCACGGCTGGTGAACGCGCCGTCAAAAATAGAACACGTGATCGAATTATTCCTTTCTTCAGAACGGAAAAAATTTGACGCAGGGAAAGCGTTGATCACCTATGACGACGGCAGAAAAAGCGAACGGTACTTTTTCAATTCGCTCGGCGCCGGATTTGATGCTGCCGTTGCCCAACATGTTGAACAGATCACATGGCTGCGGGGAATTCCGTTGTATGCAACAGCGTTGGTACAAACGCTGGCAGGATATCATCCGCACCGGTTCACAGTGACGTCACGTGAATATTCCAGACAAGAAGAGTATTTCCTTGTCTGTGTCGGCAACGGAAAGTGGGAGGGGGGCGGATTCAAGTTGACGCCCGACGGCATTCCTGACGACGGAAAATTTCAGATCTGCTGCGTGCGTGGAAAATCTGTGATTGAAGTTCTTCCGATACTTCCTTCGACAATGACAGGAGCACATATCCGGAAAAAAAATGTGGATGTCTTCGACACGCAATCGATCTCGATCGAGTGCGATCAGCCGTTTCCTGTTCACGGAGACGGAGAGATATTCGGCTTGAACATTAAAAAAATTGAGATTTCGGTGGTTCCACAGAGTTTGAACGTTGTTATAACTCACAGGTGAGAGCAGTGTGCTAATTATCTCTTGCCTTCATCAGTAAAAAGTCTATATTGCGCGCAAACATTATGCGTATGCCCCCTCCGACAAAACATGGTCCAAATTTCAATGAAGATATGCGCAAGTATATCTATCAACGCGACAAGATGTGCTGCCAGTGGCCCGGCTGCGGCAGCACGTCTGCATGACAAAGCATTCGGTCCTCTCGTCTACGATCTCATCCAATTGGTTGAATTCGAAAACGACCTGAAAGCGACCGAAAAAATGTATAAGGATTTGCTGAAATAGTATAATTGAACAACACGAACTAATTTCTTATACTACATCCGTCTTGGTTATCCGAGACGGATTTTTCATTTATGGAGATTTGAATGCACATCGCAGAAGTATTGAAACAACCCGGTCCGCATATCAGTTTTGAATTCTTCCCGCCGAAAACGGAAGAAGCATCGAAGACATTGTTTGAATCGATCAAAGAACTGACGCCGCTGAAGCCGTCGTACGTCAGCGTTACGTACGGCGCGGGCGGCTCGACGCGACAGTTGACTCACGATCTTGTCGTGCGGTTGCACAAAGAAACCGATCTCACCATTGTCTCGCACCTGACCTGCGTCGGTTCGAGCAAGGATGAAATCAAACAGATCCTTTCAAAATATTTTGAGAGCGGCATCCAGAATATCATGGCGCTGCGCGGCGACCCGCCCAAAGGTCAAACAGGATTCCAGCCGCATCCCGACGGATTTAGGAATGCGACCGAACTGGTGGCGTTCATCAAAACACATTTCCCGGAGATGGGGATTGGTGTTGCCGGATTTCCCGAAGGGCATCCTGACACGCCGAACCGATTGAAAGAGATCGACCATTTAAAAATGAAGATCGATTCCGGCGCGGACTACATCTGCACGCAATTATTTTTCGAGAACAGAGATTTCTACGACTTCTGCGAGCGCTGTGAGATCGCAGGTATCAAAGTTCCGATCATTGCAGGCATCATGCCGGTGACGAGCAGGAAAGGTTTGGCTCGAATGGCGGAACTTGCGCTCGGCGCCCGCGCTCCCGCAAAACTACTTCGCGCAATTTCACGCGCCGAAAGTGATGAGTATGTTGAGAAAGTCGGTGCACATTGGGCAACGCAGCAAGTGATGGATCTGCTTGATCATAAAGTTGCCGGGGTTCATTTCTATACATTGAACAGATCGAAATCGACCGTGAAGATTTATGAATCTCTCGGTGTGCAGAGCTCAGAAGGGTTGAGGAAGGCGGCAACTCCTCTCACGTAATGTCAGATCGTGCCGACATAGCGCAGGCGATCATCGAGGTATGCAGAAAAGTGGAGCAGAAAGGTTTTGTTGCAGCAACGGATGGTAACATCAGCGCGCGCTTACCGAATGGAAACATTATTGCGACACCGACGTCGTTGAACAAAGGAATCGTGGAGATCGATGATTTGGTGGAAGTAACAATCGATGGAAAACAGGTTTCGGGGAAAAAGAAACCGTCAACAGAAATGTTGATGCATCTCTTCATTTACAAGCACCGTACGGATGTTCAATCTGTCGTTCATTGTCATCCCGTGCATGCAACAGGATTTGCGGCAGCGCGGGTCTCTTTGAAACAGAATGCGTTTCCGGAAGTGATTGTACAATTTGGTGAAATTCCACTTGCGGAGTATGCAACCCCCTCAACGCATGCTTTGGGAAAATCTCTCGAACCGTTCATCAAGGATCATGATGCTGTTCTCCTTGCCAATCACGGCGTGGTGACGTACGGAAACGACCCGTGGGACGCATATTTCAAGATGGAAAAAGTGGAGCAGATAGCACATATGCAGTTTGTTGCAACCGTTCTTGGCGGAGCAAAACAATTAAGCGCCGATCAAGTTACCGAATTAAAAGAACTGGCAAAAACCGTTTATAAAAAAGAATAAGTTCAATGAAAAATATTATCGCAGTGTTTGTTTTTCTTTCAGCCTTACACGCACAATCTCAAACCGGATTTCCACGCTCACGACCTGACAAGGTTTTAACAAAAAAAATAGAAGAGTTGGTCAAGGACTTTAAGGGGGATTATGGAATTTTCGTTCGTCATTTGAAAAGCGGAAAGACCGTTGAGATCAATGCCGACACCCTCTTCCCGACGGCAAGTATGATCAAAGTTCCGATCATGACCGGTGTATTTGATAAAGTTGAAAAAGGTAAATTGAAGTATGATTCTCTGCTGATGTACCGCGATTCTCTTTTCTATGACGGCGAAGATATCGTCGGCACGTTGAAAGATTCCGGGAGAATTGTTCTGAGCAAGGTTGTGATGTTAATGATAACGACAAGCGACAACACCGGAAGTCTATGGTGTCAGCACCTTGCAGGTACGGGAACGCGCATCAATGAAATAATGGCGAAAAATGGATTTCAGTTTACGCGTGTCAACTCACGCACGCCGGGAAGAGAATCAATGCGTTCGCAATATGGATGGGGAGTTACCACACCGCGTGAAATGGCTGAACTGGTTGTCAGAATCAGGGAAGGGAAGATGATCTCGCCGTGGGCAAGCGAACGGATGTACAGGAATCTTGCCCGCATCTATTGGGACGGCGAAGCGCTTTCGGAAATTCCTCCGTATATTCATGCGGCGTCCAAACAGGGAGCGGTGAACAGGTCTCGTTCCGAAGTAGTGCTTGTGAACGCACCGTCGGGTGATTACGTCTTTTGCGTCATCACAAAAAACCAGCACGACGAAAGCTGGATACCGGAAAACGAGGGATACGTTCTTCTCCGGAATGTTTCGCGGACATTGTGGCAATACTTTGAACCGACCAGCAGATGGAAGGCGATGCCTGAATCGATGAAGTATCATTAACCACAAAAACACAAACGCACGAAAAAATAATGACTACTAAAATTAAGATCGGCGTTCTCTTCGGCGGTCGCTCGGCAGAACATGAAGTATCGCTTGTTTCTGCCGCCTCTGTCATTCACGCCCTCGATAAAAATAAGTATGACATCCTGCCGATCGGCATTACAAAAGACGGGCGGTGGTTAAGTGAAGTGAATGCGATCCAGCTATTGAGAGATCATGCTCCTCTTGAGACACTGCCCGAGCACGTCCTGTTGCCCGATCCGAGAAAACAGTCGCTCATCAATGTCAGTACCGCGTTCCCACAAGCAGCACAGCACATCGATGTGATTTTTCCGGTGATTCACGGTACGTTCGGTGAGGATGGAACGATACAAGGTTTGTTCGAGTTGGCAGATATTCCGTACGTTGGAGCAGGAGTGCTCGGATCTGCAGTTGGAATGGACAAGATCGTCGCAAAACAATTATTGGAACGGGCGAATATTCCCGTGACAAAAAGTATTTGGTTCTTCTTCAGTGAATACCAACAGAATTCCAAGAGGTATGTTGCCGATATCGAAAAAAAATTGCGCTATCCCTGCTTCGTCAAACCGCCGAATCAAGGATCAAGCGTGGGAATATCGAAGGCGCACAACAGGAAAGAATTGTTGGCAGCAATTGAACTTGCCGGACAGTACGACAGGAAGATCCTTGTCGAGAAAGCGGTCACGAAACCGCGCGAGATCGAGGTGAGCGTGTTGGGCAACAATGAACCGGTCGTTTCTCTTCCGGGCGAGATCATTCCTTCGAACGAATTTTACGATTACGATGCGAAGTATGTCGATGGAAAGTCGACGGCGGTGATTCCCGCAAAACTTCCGAAGAATATCGTGAAGAAAATTCAACAGTACGCAGCAGAAGCCTTCAAAGTGCTTGACTGTGCAGGAATGGCGCGGATAGACTTCCTTGTTCAGAAGGACGGAAAAATATTTCTCAACGAGATCAACACGATCCCCGGATTCACCTCTATCAGCATGTACCCGAAGTTGTGGGAAGCCTCCGGCATCAAATATCCGGAACTACTCGACCGGCTTATCCAGCTAGCGATCGACCGGCATGATCAGAAAAAGCAATTGAAAACATTCTATACACCCAAAACCGATTGGTACAAAAAACCATGATCTCAAAAGATTTTCTCGGCAAAATACCGATCTTCAAATTCCTTCCGGAGGAAGACCACATCTCGCTCGTCAGTCTTTGGAAGATGAAAACGATGAGGGCGAACGAAGTGCTGTTCCGAAAAGGGGAGCCGGGTTCAGCAATGTATGTGATTGAAGAGGGAGAAATCGAAATACTTCTTCCGGTTGATCCGCCGGTGAACGAGGTCCAACTGTCAATACTCAAAGAGGGTGAATTTTTTGGCGAGCTTTCTTTGTTTGCCGATACTCCCCGCACGGCAACAGCAAGAGCATTGGCGGACACACGCCTGGTGGAAATGCAGCGTGGTGATTTTATCACGTTCGTCATGGAACGTCCGTCGATCGGTATTTCGATGCTGAGCGAAATGGCAAAACGGCTCCTGTTGACGAACGAACTTATCTCTTCCCTTGCATCGAAGAATCCGAACGAAGAAATCGAGGAAGATCTCAGTTTTGGAGACCGAGTCTCGGACAAAATTGCAGTCTTCGGCGGCAGCTGGCCCTTTATTTTCACGTTCGGCGGATTCATGTTCGTGTGGATCACACTCAATACCATTCAAGCGGTCTCGAAACCGTTCGACGAATATCCTTTTATACTTTTGAATCTCATGCTCTCCACTGTTGCCGCGTTGCAGGCGCCGGTGATCATGATGAGCCAGAACCGCGCACAGAAAAAGGACCGGTTGAAAGCAGACCTCGATTATCAGGTGAATGTAAAATCCGAATTGATGCTGCAGCAACTGCATAAAAAAATGGATCGCGTGCTGGATGAGGAATTATCGGATCTGAAAAAGGAAATAGGGCAACTAAAAGGGAAACAAAAATCTCCGAAACGTCCGTCAAAATGAAATTCACAAAGCCGTTCTTTATCGGCGGGATCTGGCTTATCCTGGGATTGATTTACTCAAGTCAATCCTTTTTTTATTCCCTGAGTGTGGGACGTGAATTCATCTGGCAGCGGTCACTCTTTCATTCATTCGTATTTTGTGTGGAATGGGGATTGTTGACGGTTCCTGTGCTTCGGCTTGCGGAGATTTTTCGGCTTGATTCGACTACTTTTGTTAGAAACCTTTTCATCCATTTTGCTGCCGGGTTGATAATTGCTTTTCTCCAGCAGAGTGTCTACGTCATTGTAACCGACTTTGTTGAAAGCGGCTTTGTCTTTCAGAGAACCGCAGCGCAGTTGTTCCCCTCGATCATCGGTTTTGTTGAATACGGCGTACTGATGTACTGGTCAATTGTATTTGTGCATCACGCAACGAGATACTATCGTAACTATCAGGATGAACAAAAATACGCCATCGAACTCCGTTCACAGCTCGTTGAATCGCAATTGCAATCGTTGAAAATGCAGCTGCAGCCTCACTTTCTCTTCAACACACTCAACGCGATCTCCGTACTGGTAAAAAAAGAACCTGCTCTTGCACAGAAGATGATCGTGCGATTAAGCGACCTGCTGCGACTGACACTGGAACGGGGAAATGAGAATACGATCGCTCTTGAACAAGAAATTCACTTTCTTGACACCTATCTTGCTATTGAAAAAGTCCGTTTCGGAGAGAGGATGAAGGTTCGCACTGCTATTGCGGAAGAAACGCGGATGGCACTCGTCCCGACATTCATCCTGCAGCCGCTGGTAGAAAATGCCGTACGCCACGGTATTGCAAAACGTCCCGGCAGCGGATGGATCGAAATCAATGGTGCAGCGAAGGACGGGAGATTAGTCCTTGAGGTCATCGACGGCGGACTGCGTCGAGCGCGCATACAGCGATCGGAACGAAGTATGGGAGTCGGTTTGGAGAATACACGGAAGCGTCTTCAACAGATGTACGGCAGCGACTATATTTTTGAATTCAAAGAAAACAATAAGAACGGTATCACCGTAACCATGAAAATTCCTTTGAGTTTTTGATAAACACTTGTGTTCCCGCCGATGAAATCCGACCGAAAAATATCTGCACTGATTGTTGATGATGAGCCGCTTGCCCGCGAAGGATTGCGTTCAATCGTTTCAAAAGATAAATCATTCATTGTGTGCGGGGAAGCTGATGACGGCGAGAACGCCGTCCAAACGGTCTTGCACAAGAAGCCGGACGTTCTCTTTCTGGATATCCAAATGCCGGAAATGGATGGTTTTGAAGTTCTTGCTGCGCTTCCTCAGCAGAAAATACCTGTCGTTGTCTTTGTTACCGCATACGATGAATTCGCGATCAAAGCATTTCAATCGAATGCACTCGATTATATTTTGAAGCCACTCGACCCGGAGAGGGTTCACGCGGCACTCTCCCGCATCAAAGAGATGATCCGGCTCAAACGGAGAGCGGGATATTCCGATTCGGTGGCTGACGTGATCAAGTTGCTGCAGCCGCAGAAAAAATATCCTGACAGGTTGACCATCCGATCGACCGGAAAGATCGTGTTTGTTCATGTGGACGACATTCGGTGGATAGAATCGGATGCTGATTACATTCATATCCACACGCCAGATCGGAAGTACATCGTTCGTGAGACGATGAATTCAATGTCACTGAAGCTGGATCCGTCGCGTTTTGCACGCGTTCACCGCTCATATATCGTCAAGGTCGATTTCATAAAAGAATTACAGAGAATGCACCATGGCGATTTTGTTGCTCTCCTTAAGAATGGGAAAACAATCAGCATCAGCAGGCGCTACAAAAAGAACCTTCCTCATGCCGCGGAATAGACCATTCATCGGTCAATCACACCCTTTTATCGCATACTGATTCGTAAATCCTCACCACTAACGTACCTTGAATGCACATTCAAAGGAGGATTCATGAAATATCTGCTCTTGGTCGTTTTCACTTTTTCATTTCTCAACGCACAGCAGTTTACGAAAGTCTCAACCGGTCCCCAAAGCAACGACGGCGGCGATTCGCGCTGCGTCAATTTGATCGACTATGACAATGACGGCGATCTTGATCTTTTCGTAACGAACGGTCCGTTATCAAAAGCAAATAACTTTCTGTATAAAAACAACGGCGACGGGACATTTACAAAAGTGACCGACGCGTCGGTTGTAAAGGATCCCGGCAGTTATGACGGAAGCACATGGGCTGACTATGACAACGACGGGAATATCGATGTCTATTCCGCAACATGGTGGGGGCAGAAGAATAGTCTTCACAGGCAGTACAACGGAAAATTTGAAAAAATAAACAGTGGTACAATTGCCAACGACTTTACATTTTCCGAAACTGCGAGCTGGGGGGACTACGACAACGACGGCTATCTTGATCTTTATCTTGCCAATAGTTCAGAGAACAAAGCAAATAATCTGTATAAAAATAACGGAGACGGCACGTTCACGAAAATAACGAATGGACCGCACGTTACCGAAAACAAGACGTCCCGCAGTGTCGATTGGTTTGATTACGATAATGATGGCGATCTTGACATTTTTGTTGCAAACGAGGGGAACGAAAACAACTCACTTTACAAGAATATGGGAGACGGAAATTTTATTTCCATCACAACAGGAGCAATTGTGACCGACGGCGGAGATTCGTTCGGCAGCAGTGTGGGTGATATCGATAATGACGGCGACCTTGACGTCTTCGTTGCCGATCATGCCAACCAAAATGATTTTCTTTACAAGAACAATGGTGATGGAACCTTTACGAAAGTAACATCCGATCCTGTGGTGATAAGCGGAGGATATTCGGTCGGCAGCGCATTTGGCGATGTGGACAATGACGGGGATCTTGATCTTTTTGTGACGAATGCGTTCAGCGGAAATTCACAGGCAAAAAATTTTCTCTTTCATAATAACGGAAACGGATCATTCACAAAAATCGATACAGGAATCGTCGTGAATGATCCCGGATGGTCGTACGGCGTTGCAATGGGTGATTGTGATCGTGACGGCGATCTTGATATTTTCACCGCCAATTGCTTTGGAGCGAATCAAAATAATTCGCTGTATCGGAACGAAGGAAATGCGAACAAATGGTTGACAGTAAAAGTGAACGGCACGGTATCCAACAAGAGCGGCATCGGCACAAAAGTGAAAGTGAAGGGTACGATCAATGGGATTCCGGTCTGGCAATACCGGCAGGTAGCCGGACAATCGGGGTATTGCGGACAGAATCTTGAATCGCATTTCGGGTTAGGGAATGCTGCAATGATCGATTCGCTGGTAGTGATCTTTCCATCAGGGCAACAATCCGTACAAACTAATGTGACACCAAACCAAGTCATTACCATCACTGAGAAAATACCGTCAGGATATCTTCGCGGAGCATTTATTGTTGACTCGCTGCAAGGGAGAATTCCTCTGACAGTACAATTTACGAACATCTCAGTGGCTGATCCTGCCCAACCGATCACTACTGTCCAATGGGATTTTGATAATGATAGTATTGTTGACGCAACTTCACATACCGCTCAGCATACTTATACTCTCCCTGACACATACACGGTTCGTATGATTGTATCGAACGGTACGGTATCGGACACAATGATTGCAAAAGAATTGATTGTTGTTCTTCGACCAAAGACAGCACCTTCTATCCAATCATTTCTGCCGACTGTCACCGATACCACGATCCCAAAAAACGGAAAGGTGAATTTTAAGGTTTCAATTATTGATACATCGGATTCGCCGGTAACATTGACCTGGACACGCAACAGTGTGCTTCAGAGTTCGCAGGAAAATACTTACACTTATGCGTCAAATGCTCTCTTTCCTGCCCCACGGACCGATACGTTCAAAGTAGTTGCGGGAAACGAATTTTACTCTGTTGCAAAACAATGGCTGGTCAATGTAACAAATGTTATCGCAGGTGTTGATCGACATGCCACGTTACCATCCTACAGACTCGATCAAAACTATCCGAACCCGTTCAACCCGACAACGACAATCAAATTTGAAATAGCACACGACGGCGATGTGACGATCAAACTGTTTGATTCTATCGGAAGATTGGTCCAAACAAACGTCAAGGACACATTTACCAAAGGTGAGCATGCGGTCGAAATGAACGCAGAAAATCTTCCCAGTGGTATCTACTATTACACGATCACGACAGGTATCTTCAAAGAAACAAAAAAACTAATGATCGTAAAATAACCTGTTGGAAGATTCTTCTTTTTAACCTATTTTCGACGAGTTGTTTCTGTAACAAAGGAGACCCCATGACTCGTCGTGTTTTGCTGTGCATTGTGATAGTTTCACTTTCATTCTCTCAAAAGAACATAAAAAAGCAGATTGACGTCGGCAATGTTCATTCCATTACCAAAGAACAGCTCCGCAATTATCTTTCATTCATTGCT
>JACPGG010000076.1 GCA_016182545.1 Ignavibacteriales bacterium | reverse complement strand
GTCGCAGCACTCGGAATAATCCTTGCATCGATCGGTTTCTTCGTTACGCAGGGGGTGCTCGGCTCGGGGAAAGAGACGATGATCGCATTGCTGTTCACCGGCGGAGAACAATCAGACCCGTACCTAGCGCCGGCGCGGTTCATCGGTCCGCTGCTCAGTTTCACTTCCGGCGGAGCGGGAGGGGTCTTCGCCCCCGCATTAAGCACCGGCGCGGCGATCGGCGCGGCGTTTTCCTCCTTCTTCACATTGACGCAGCTGCAGACGAACGTCATCATCCTTGCAGGGATGACGGCGTTCCTCACCGCGGTGACCCGCTCGCCGTTCACATCGGCGATCCTCGTGCTGGAAATGACCGACCGGCATTCGCTCATCTTCTTCCTGATGCTTGCCGGATTGATCAGTTACGCCGTTGCATGGCTTGTCGACCGTCAGTCGCTCTACGAGAATCTGAAAGAGGGGTACCTTGCGGACCTGCAGGTTGCGGTTGCGAAGAGCGGGCACGAATAAGAATTTATTTCACTGTCATTCCGAACGAAACGAGGAATCTGAGATGTACTTCAGATTTCTCATCCCGATAAAAAAACATCGGGATTCGAAATAGCAGCGTTATTTCTTTATCAACAGTTTCATCAATCCTTTCATCACAAACTTCACCGGCGACATTCCCGAAAACGCTGTTGCGACGGCGTAGAGTGTGGACGGAGTCGGATGTTTTTCATTCGTGATGGCGTAGACCGGTTCCCATTCGTCCGGAAGGAATTTCGATTTGAATGCATCGAGTCCGTCGAAGTTATAAAAATATTTTCCGTACAGCCGGGTGAACTGCAAGAGCGTTGTCACCCAAAAAGGATGCCCTGCAGCCGCGATCTTTGTGCTCGTATTGTCATTGTGTGCAGCCGAGTCGGATACCATTTCCTTTTTCACTGTCATTCCGAGCGAAGCGAGGAATCTGTGATGTACTTCAGATTTCTCGCCCTGATGAAAAACATCAGGACTCGAAACGACAGTCATTTTTTGTGCCGTGCCATCAACAACCATCTCCTTTTTTCTATCCGGAATATAATGCTGCGATAACGGCAAGAGCCCTAGCGTCACAAGTTCCGCGCCGATCGATTGAAGATGCGAGACCATTCTCTCCAACAGCAGTTCCGCCGTACCGTTCGGTGCCTGATATCCCCGCACGATCTGTTCGATCAGCCAGCCGTTGCGCAACGGGATCGGAGAGGCGATGCAGAATCCGACCGCTTCGTTTTCAATCCGCGCAACAACGACAATGCGATCCTCGAGATCTTCCAGAGTGTTCGGTTCAACCAGAAAATGCATCGGCGGAAGAGGGCGCGACGAGAGCCATTCTGCAAGTATCCGTTTCAATTCAGATACGATTGAGCCATCGTCATTCCGACGCATGTCGGAATCTACCGCCTGCGCGACAACTCCTTTGTTCTTAGCCCGCATTACCTGCGCGCGGAGCGATTGTTTCGTCCGCATCGCGGCGAGGAACCGTTCCGGCGACCAGACCGGCTGTGCGCCGAGCAGGATCGAAGAGACCGGAGCGTGTTTTGCAAGGATCAGAGCGATCCGATCCTGAGCGCCGAAGAAGCAGACCTTTTTGTTGTGCGACGTAACGTGCTTGTAGAATTCCAATACCACATCGTCCAGTTCCTCTTCCGGTGCGACGGGGGAACCGGCAACGATCACGTGCGTGCGGGTCTCCACACAGCCGATCACCGCGTCACGATATTGCGGGAACCAGAGTGCAATGCCTGGATTGAGAATCTGGTACGCCATCGTATTCCAGCCGTGGCGCATGACGAGGTCGCGTGCGCGACGAAGATCAACCTTCGACGGATGTGAAAAAAATGATGCGTCATCCTGATCCCGACGTTTTTTTGTCGGGAGAAGGATCCGGTTGTGTGCAGGGGGAAGGGACATAGTAGAAAACTATAAAGATTCATGCTCAAAACAAAAAACAAAACACGGAGAGACGGAGGCACAGAGAATTCCTGTAGGACGGATCTCCCGATCCGTCCGTAAACGCAAATAGCATACAATCCGCGAAGAACACGCATAGGTGAAAAACAAAACGCAACCACAAACACACAAAGACACAAAATGACAAAGCAGAACACGAAGAGGAGAGAAGCGGGTGAGACCGGCAAGTGACGGTCACTTTCGGGGTGTAATGCCAACTCTTTTTTCCCTATATTTCGCGCAACGATGGAGGGCGCCATGCACATTGTAACGATGAGTTCACGGGGACGGTTGACGATACCGGCGCGGCTGCGCAAGCGGCTCCGGGTCTATCCCGGGACGAAGGTCGGCGTATTCGATCTGGATGGAAAAATTTATGTGCGGAAGATCGATAAGAATTATTTTTTGCAATTCGCGGGGATAGTGGGGACGAAAGGGAAATTTGCGAAGGATATAAGGCAGAAGAATACGAAAAGGTACTAATTCCAATACCTCACTTCTAAAGAGAAAATCATTAAATCAATTTCTGACAATATTGACTCTAGAATACGGCTATCTGCATTTGATTGGTTGGCAAAACAGGTAAAAATTTTTGGCGATATTCTTCCAAGAAAATCCTTGGAAATTGGTTTCGAGTTTGAAGGAAAAAGAATTCCACTAGTCAGTCCTCAGGGAATATTCAAGCCACAAATCTTACCCGAAATTCCTCTTACAATTACAACCGCACCAAGTGGTCCATACGATGATAGTTTTGATCGTGACGGATTTTTGATATATCGGTACAGAGGAGCAAACCCAAATCATCAAGATAATCTTGGATTACGAAAGGCGATGTCTGACAATATTCCTCTAATTTATTTTCACGGAGTTGTGCCAGGTAAATATTTGGCAGTTTGGCCGGTATTTATTGTTGAAGATTATCCTACACAACTTGCATTTAAAGTTGCCGCTGATGATCTGGCTCTCGTAAAACCAGCATTAGAACATTTATCAATTGTCTCCGATTCGGAGTCTGAGCCGCGACGAGCATATATAACACGCAATGTAAGAAATCGGTTACATCAGAGTGGATTTAGAGAGCGTGTGCTGCACGCGTATCGTGAGCAATGTTCATTTTGCAGGTTAAAACATCTTGAATTACTAGATGCGGCGCATATCATTCCTGATTCGGATCCAGAAGGTAAACCTATAGTTCAGAATGGGATAGCTCTATGCAAACTCCATCATGCTGCATTTGATTCAAACATCCTTGGCATACGACCCGATTTTATTGTGGAGGTTAGAAAAGACGTCCTTGATGAACATGATGGACCAATGTTGCAGCATGGACTGCAAGAGTTGAACAACAAAAAAATTATTCTTCCTTCACAAGAAAACCTACAGCCAAATAAGATTCTTCTGGAAAAAAGGTACGAAGAATTCAAATTAGCTGGTTGAGAACGAGGCAGACTATACAGAGCTTTTATGTTTTTTTAATATATTGTCAATGAATTGTTCATAAACTGGAAAATATTCTTTGAACATCTCGCGTCGCTTATCAAATGTCGATTCCTTGATTCTTTCAATCTTCTCTTTAATTTTTTGAAGCAACTCTGACTTAAATACTTCGTCAAATTTTACCGCAGATTTATCAATTTTATTTTTTGCCTTGTACTCTTCTAAATTAGAATTGAAATTTTTATCCCTTGATATTTTTACCACATGTAGAGCTGTTAATTTAAGTTTTGTCTCAGTTGTTTTTACACATTCTTCGAGTAAGTCATGAGGTAATAAATCCTCTAACTCACAGTCCTCTTCTTCTGAATAAAAATGATATTTAATATTTTGTTTTAATGTTGGATTATATTTTTCAATATCTGTTTTTAAGCTTCTTCCTGGCGAATCGTTATCTAGGATTAAGAGCCATTCGGATTCGCGTGGTATTATTTTGTCCTTAAAAAATGTCTTAATATTGCGTGTGCCGCCGGAATCCAATAATTCATACTCTGAAAAGACGTTATCTTTTTTGCTAATACATTTTTCTAGATATCCTTGGAAAAGAACTAAGTCCATTTCACCTTCGAATACAATGTTCTTATTTCGAATTGAGAATTCATCAACCGAAGTCCCCAATGCTTCATAAATAACTGACTCTTGGATAATATTATTTCTATCAACAGGTGTTAACTTAGTCAGTTCCTTTTCTTTTTTAACAATAATATGTCTTTTTAGATTTCTTCTATCAATCATAAATATTGAATGCGTTGCATAAAAAATAGAATTGTTTTCTGATAATTTTAGGAGTTCATCTCGCATAAATCGAACACCGCTTGGGTGAAGATGAGTTTCAGGTTCGTCTAAAACCAATATGGAATTTGAAATTAAATTATTTTCCATTTCGGCTGCTGTAGTTAAAATGAATGATATAAAAGTTTTGAATCCTTGAGATCGGGACTCCATTTCATAAAAATTACCAATTGTACTACCCGGATCATTTATGTGAATTGTAATTTTTGATTCTTCCAGCTCAATGTTTAGGTTTTGATCGTACTCTTTCCAAATTCCCTTTATATATTTGTTAATATCCTCAGTTAGTATATGTGAATCTCTTCTCCGTAAGCTTGAGTCTAATTTCCATTCTTTAATCTTTGCCAATAGATTTGATTCTGATTCGATGTTTAATCTATCTGATATCATAAATATGTTATACAAAGGAGTCGAATTACTCGAGGGATCATCATCTTTAGTGAATGCATCGTAAGTTATTTCTGATGGAAGAAGATATTGCTTGCCATACTCCCAATATACCACCGATGGTGTTTTTCTATCTAAAACTTGGTTAATACTTTGACTTATCTGTTTTCTGAAATCATCAATAGTTGAGTCGACATAGTTGATTATGTGCTCTTCCGGAATTAAGTCTTTTTTAATGAATTTTAAAGTGGCTAGATCGTATTGTACGTCATCAATGGTTATAAGAATACCGGGTGATATTGTGGCACCTTCTTTGGGTTTTTGAAATCCGGTTTCAATTTCTAGCTCAAAATTTGATACAAAAGATTTATTTTTCTTTAGTTCTTCTTTTTCTTTGCTGATATACTTAACAATTACATAGTTATTGAATTTAAATCTTTTGATAAAGGATTCATTTGGATAACCCAATAAATCCTCAACGGCTTTTCTTGCTAATTGAATTATTTCTTCTTCTTCCTCTCGATTCAAATTGAATACATATCTTATGTAGGGCAGTTCATCATTGATTTTTGATTTGTCCTTAAGAGATCCTTTAAAATTAGGATCTAAAAACCGAATTGCATTAAGAAGGTTTGTTTTACCTGATTCGTTTAATCCAATAAAGCCGATACAATTAGTTGTCATGTTAATTTTTTGATCAATAATGCTTCGATAGGTTTGAATTTCTATCTCAATTAAATTCATAAAGGCTCACATTATATGGTGATTGTTATAGATATTTGCATGAAGTTAGAGCATTTAAACATTTAGTGCAATCTATATTAATTACAATGTGGCTTTATTCATTTGTCTATAGTAAGTATTCTTTCCAAAATCCTCACCCTCACCCACTGCTCCATAAACTCCATTGATTCGTCCGTCAGCGCGGGGAGTTTTTCTGGAAAAGAATCGTAAAAGGTCGGAAGGCAGAGATCAGAAGTCAGAAGACAGAGGTCGGAAGTCTATTATTGGTGACTGGTTACCAGTAACCAACAACCAATAACCAATAACCAATAACTAACATTGGGGTCCGATTGATGAGGTTTTGTGTTTTTCTAAATTTTGTTATTTTGAACTCAAGAAGGAGAAGGCGCAATGAAGATCTACTATGATAAAGAGACAGATTCAGCATATATCGAACTTTCCACGGCGAAGCCGGACGGTGTCGTTGAAATTTCAGAGGGGGTAAATCTCGATACGACGAAAGAAGGAAAACTAATCGGTATTGAACTATTGAATGCTTCGGATAAGATTTCGCTGCAATCACTTTTCAATTTCCAATTGGACGATCAATTGATTTCGTTGCAAAAAGCATAGAAGATCCATGAAAAGCAGGCAAGTTGTCAGACATCGCATCTTAGACCGGGAAAAATTTAAGGACTTGTCGAAATTTTATCACCAAGATGTCTGACATCTCATTTTCACGTTGCAGAGAATACTCACCTCACTCTCACCTTCACCCACTGCTCCATAAACTCCGTTGATTCGTTGTCTGCAACAGACGATCGGTGTTTCATACTAATAGAATGTGCCGATAGCAGCTCGTTATTATTCTGTAAGGAAGAAATTACACTCTTTACACGATTGTGATTCTCGGCATCCCTCTCTACATTCGCACCTGTAAGTCACTGATAATATTCACCATTCTAAAGGAGGAATCCATGAGCACAATCTTGCGACTTTGCTATTTTTTGCTGCTTGTTGCACTCTTTGTGAACTATCTGCATGCTCAAGGTGGAAAAATTCAGGGGAAGATTACGGATGAATCGGGCAATGTTGTTCCTTTCGGGAGTGTCCTTATCGAAGGGACAACAATGGGCGCCGGAGCAAATGCACAGGGGGAATACTCAATCACGAATGTTCCCGCAGGGACGCATTCACTGAGGGCGAGCGTTATCGGGTACCGTCAACGGCGTGAAGAGGTAACTGTTACCGCGGGAGGAACAGCCACACAAAATTTTGTTCTTGCTGTGGATGTGCTGCGCGGTGAGGAAGTTGTCGTTACAGGAACAATGACGCCGCGGACGAAATTGGAATCGACAGTCGCTATCAGCACTCTTTCTCCGCAAGAGGTGGCGCAGGCAGCGCCGCGCAGTACGACCGAGATACTCCGTTACATTCCCGGATTTACACGTGTGGAGAGTTCCGGCGGCGAAGTGAACCAGAACATCAGCGTGCGGGGAATTCTCGGCGTCGAGTATGTCATGTTCATGGAAGACGGGCTTCCTGTCTTCCCGACGATGCATACGTTTTTTATGAACGCGGATAATCTTTTCCGCATGGATGAGAATATCGACAAAGTGGAAGTGGTGCGGGGCGGAAATTCCGCATTGTTCGGCTCGAACACTCCCGGTGCAATTATTAATTTCATCAACAAGACCGGCGGACCGACCATCAGCGGTTCGGTGAAAGCGACCGGCGCGACGGCGAATCTTGCACGGTACGATTTCAATGTGAACGGTCCTCTTGCTGAAGCGTGGAGGTTCAATCTTGGCGGATTCTACCGGTACGACAACGGCGTGCGCGATCCCGGTTTTCCCGGAGTGCGCGGCGGACAGATCAAAGCAGGTATCACGCGATTATTGGACAACGGATACGTACGGGTTTCCACAAAAGTGATCGACGACCGCAATCAGTTCATACTTCCACTTCCTTTCAGAAATCCGAGCGATCCGGAATATGTTGCAGGATTTTCCGATTACGGTTCGATGAACAGTGCGGAAGGTAATCACATTGCAGTGCCGACGCCGGACGGACAGTTGCAGCTTCCGCTTGACGACGGACTTCGCACCAAAGCATACTGGCTGACAGCGGATGTGGCGCTGAATTTCAGCAACAACTGGTCGCTGCAGAACGTTGCACAGATCATGCAGAACGAACAGGGATGGAATGCGATCGTGCCGTTCGACCTCCTTTCGTACACCGATTGGGTGGCTAGTTTAAATCTGCCGGCAGGTTCCACGTCGCAACTGTTCTATACAAATGTGTATGATGCGAAAGGGAATAAACTTCCGTTCGATGCCGGTTACAACGGATTGGTCTCCCCCGCAGGCGAGTGGCATGTGGAAAAACCACTGGCGGCGTTTCAGGATCAGTTGACGATCAAAAAACAATTCGGAGATCACAAACTATCCGCAGGAGTTTATTTTGCGAACTATACGCAGACCAACCGGTGGTACTTTACCGATATCCTGATCGACGTGCGTGACAATCCGCATTTTCTCGATCTTATGGTCTACACGCCGACAGACACAATAGAATATACGAAGAACGGATTCCGTCGGTTCCTTTCGCTCTACAGGAATGGTACCGGTTCGACGACGATCTTCTCGGCACTTGTCGGAGATGAAATTCAGTTGACCGACAAACTGCGCGCCGATATCGGATTCAGATACGAGTCGGATTACTTTGTGCAGTCAGCCGAAAATTCATCAACGGTCGATCTGGATGCGGATACGACGTCGAAGTACGATATCGTGCCGTGGGGAAATTCATCCTACCGTCACTTCCGGCGGACCATTTCGGATTGGGCAGGTTCGTTCGGATTGAATTATACATTGAGCGATGAGATCTCTCTTTCCGTGCAGGCAAGCCGCGCATATAAAATGCCGGCGCTGGATGAATTTCTCGATGCATCCGCGCAGGCACAGGTCGATCTGTTCGAGAGCCGCCAGACATTGATGATCGAAGCGGGCGTGAAATATTCATCCGTGATGCTTGGATTCATGGTCAATGGATTCTACGGTGAATTGAAAAATATCATCGGACAGGGAGCGGAGGTAGATTCTGCCACCGGCAATCTGGTGTGGAAGATCCGCCAAAGTCCCGACAACAGAGTGTACGGCGTTGAACTTGAAGTTTCCGCGAATCCGGTTCCATCTTTGACAGTGCTGGCAGCAGGGACATTTCTGCAGCCGCAAACTGTAGAAGGTTCCGGCTCAGCGTTGACGGCGGGGGGAATCCCTTCCGCAATCGGAAATCTGAGCGGCACGTACAAGATCTCGAATCTTAGTCTCACCGTCGATTGGCATTTTGTCGGCTCGCGCGATCTCATCAATGCCGACTACGACGCGGCGACCGGTAAATATAAAACATACCAGAACATCGGCGAACTGCAGGCGTACGATTACATGAATATCGGTGCCGGATATATGTTTGCGGGAAGCGGCGTTTCGTTGACCGCAAGTTTGCAGAATGTGTACCAATCAAAAGGTCTTGAAGAAGGGAATCCGCGGCTTCCTTCAGCAGGAGGGAAAAATCTATTTCTCGCGCGTCCGATACTCCCGCGCCGGTTGATGGTGACGCTGGGATATCAGTTCTAACATCGTACGACGCTCATACTGCGCATTTCGTCGATCTGACTCGATTTGAATTTTTGTTGAAGGATCTCACAGGTTACAAAAACCTGTGAGATCTGTATTATAGCACTGCCGTACAGTTCGCTCGTTTGCAGAAAGCGATCCTTTTTGTTTATCTTCCAATATGCGAATGCGGAAAAAAATAATTATCTCAATGCTCCAAAAACTGCTGCCGGTCATGATGTTTTTGATCCATGCAATTTCTCATGCCCAGCAAGGAGTACACGCAATCAATGTGGATGTTCGCCGGACTCTTCAACAGGTCATCGAAGAGGAAGACACCGACGGAGACAAAAAAATTACCATCGAAGATTCCCGCATTCCGAATACGAACCGGGGAGATAAAATATTTTGGCTTACGACTCCCACAAACAGGTTAGAAATAACCGGAACATACTATTTGTCAAATCTGCTTCAGGAATTGAAATTGGCAGATGAGTCCGGACGCGACCGCGCCGTTATTGATCCCGGAAAAATATTCGAACCGCCGGCGGAGCGAATATCGAGGATGATCCGCGAATACTACTGGGATGGATTGACCAGACGGATCGACGAAGAGGGATTGGTGAAAATCCTGCAGGATGAGAAGACATCGACAGGCAGCGGCGACCGGTATCTCTATGTTCCTGCAAACGATAAACTTGCGTTCCGATATTACGCCACGGTCGGACAATCGCACGCTGATTTGAGAATGAAAGTTGTGCCGCTCCCCGAGAAGATCACGCCGACGTATGTCCGCAGACTGGATACCCGCCACGGCATTCTTTCGTTATCGCTCGAAAAAGATAACCGGGGAAAAACTTCCGGTGCGCCGTTCGTGGTGCCGGGAGGGAGGTTCAACGAAATGTACGGCTGGGACAGTTACTTTATAACGCTGGGACTGCTGCAGGACGCGAAGGTGGAACTTGCCAAATCGATGGTCGACAATTTCATTTACGAGATCGAACAGTACGGCAAGATACTGAATGCCAACAGAACGTATTTCCTCACACGCTCCCAGCCGCCGTTCTTTACATCGATGCTGCTTGCCGTGCTTGACCATCTTCCAAAGAATAATGAAACGAAATCGTGGCTGACACGGGCGTTGAACGCCGCGATCAAAGAATACAACAGCGTGTGGATGAATGCAGACCGTTTAACGCCGACCGGACTGAGCCGTTATTTCGATTCCGGTTTCGGTCAGCCGCCCGAAGTTGAACCGGGGCATTTTGATGCGGTCTACGAACGATTCTCGAAACAGTATCCGATGTCGATGACGTTGTTCGAGCAGTCGTATACGAACGGATCGTTGAAGGTGAAAGAGCTCGATGAATACTTCGTCCATGACCGCGCAATGCGTGAATCGGGACATGACACCAGTTACCGTCTGGAAGGGAGATGCGCCGATCTTGTGACGGTCGATCTGAATTCACTCCTTTATAAAATTGAAACGGATATTGCGGCAATCATTACCAGGGAATTCAGTGGTACATTCAAAACCGGTACCGGTTCGCTTGAGCGAAGTAAAGATTGGGAACAGAAGGCGATGAAGCGGCGTGACCGCATAAACAATTATTTATGGCATGGACAGCGCGGAATGTATGTTGACTATGATTTTAAAAAACAAGATCAGGTTATGTACATCAGTGCAACAACATTGTATCCGCTGTGGGCAAAAGCGGCAACGGATGAGCAAGCGGCGGCGTTGGTGAAGAACGTACTTCCTCTGCTATCGCTGGCTATATACGATCACATCCAATGCCGTCAACTACAACGGGACAGTTCCCGAAAAATTTGACGTCACCACACGCTCCCACCAAGTCTTTGCGGAGTACGGGAATGTCGGCACTAAGTTTTCGTATATCACCCGCGAAGGGTTCGGCTGGACCAATGCATCGTACCAGATCGGTCTCACATTGCTGTCAAAAGATTTGACCGACAAGCTGAATCGTCTCGTTCCGCCTGAATGGATATTTTGATCGAGAATACACTCTCCGTTTTCATCATCTAAAGGAGTCCTTCGGGCTTGCACTTCACCCCCCTCTTTTCTATTTTCTTCAGAGTGCTTTTATTATTTACCGAAAACATCGGTACAAATCGTCCCGCTGATTTCGCAGATTGACGCAGGTACCATCTGCGCTTCTCCGCGTGATCCACCGGAAACGGCACACTCTCATCAAACATATGAGGAACGAATGGCTGATCCTTCGACGCGCTCGCCCCTGAGAAAACAGGACTCGCTTGCTCAGGATGACCACACGTTGCTCCAACCACACACGAGGAATGAATGGCTGAATCAGTAGTTAATTTTTCTCCAACCGATCAAATGACGATGGTACGGCAGATGGCGCGCGAGTTTGCCGAGCACGAGATCAAACCGCACGTGATGAAGTACGACGAATCGCAGGAATTTCCGAAAGAGATATTCAAAAAAATGGCGGAGCTCGGTTTCCTCGGCGCTTATTATCCCGATGGGTACGGCGGCGCCGGGTTGAACGTGCTCGACTTCACCGTCATTGTCGAAGAAATCGCGAAGGTCGATCCATCGGTCGCGCTCGGACTCTGCGCACACAACGGACTCTGCATCAGCCACATCTACAATTTTGCAAGTGATACACTTAAGAAAAAATATCTCCCCGATCTCTGCAGCGGAAAAAAGATCGGCGGATGGGGATTGACCGAAGCGTTCTCCGGCAGCGATGCCGGCGGTATGCGGACCGTTGCGGTGAAGGAAGGAAACGAATGGGTGATCAACGGCAGCAAGAATTTCATCACGCACGGCATCACCGGCGAGACGTTCGTCGTCCTTGCAGTGACCGATAAGACAAAGAACAAATCGATCTCCGCATTCATCGTTGAAAAAGGGGCGGCCGGATTTTCATCGGGAAAAAAAGAGAATAAACTCGGGATGCGGGCGAGCGAGACCGCGACGCTGATCTTCGACAATGTCCGTATTCCCGCGGAAAATCTGATCGGGAATGCCGGCGAAGGGTTCAAGCAGGCGCTTGAGGTGCTCGACGGCGGCAGGATCGGCATTGCCGCATTGTCGGTGGGACTTGCACAAGGTGCGCTGGAAGCGAGCGTGAAGTATGCAAAAGAGCGGCATCAGTTCGGCAAACCGATCGCGGAGAATCAAGGGATTCAATTTAAACTTGCCGATATGGCAATGGAGATCGAAGCGTCGCGGTTGCTTGTGCAAAAAGCGGCGTCGATGAAAGATGCCGGTCAGGATATTAACCTTGCAGCGGCGCAGGCGAAATATTTTGCGAGCGAAGTTGCAACCCGTGCGGCAGGCGAAGCGGTTCAGATTCACGGCGGGTACGGGTTTACGAAGGATTTTCCGGTGGAGAAATTCTACCGCGACGTGAAACTCCTCACCATCGGGGAAGGGACAAGCGAAGTGCAGAAGATGGTGATTGCGCGCAATTTGCTGAAATAGAATTCACCGCAAAGGCGCAGAGACGCACGGCGAAAAAACAAAAAGTGGTATGCATGAATGACAATACGCGATTGATAATGAATCATATGCATTAATTTGATACATTGTCCATTATCATTTATTCATTATCAATTGTTGTATGACAAAGCAAACGTTCCAATCTCTCATCGCTCTTCTGTTCATCTTCTCCGGTGCGACAGGACTTGTCTATCAGATCGTCTGGTTCAAGTATCTTTCACTCTTTCTCGGCAACACCACATATGCACAAACGATCGTGCTCGCCACATTCATGGGCGGACTTGCCATCGGTGCGGCACTGTGGGGGAGGAGAGCGGACAGGATCCGCAAGCCGGTAATGCTGTACGCGATCCTTGAGTTGGGAATCGCCGCCTACTGTTTTTTTTATCCGAACATCCTCAGCGTTGTTAAAACGATCTTCTTTGATGTCGTGATCTCCCTGGGTATGGAAGTAGGCTCACCATCGCTGCTGTTCTTGAAACTGATCGTCAGTGCGTTGATGCTTTTGATCCCGACGATACTGATGGGGGGAACACTTCCCGTTCTCGTCAAGGGAATAACGAGCCGCATCGAAGAATCGGGACGGTCGGTTGCCATTCTCTATTTCCTCAACAGCTTCGGCGCGGTGATCGGTTCAATGATGGGGGGATTCATTCTCATCCGGCTCATCGGACTGGAAGCGACGATCGGCAGCACGGCGATACTGAATGCAGCGATCGGTTTCATCGCACTTTTCCTTTCGTTGCAAAATTATGAATTGAAAGACGATCTTCCCGTGCGACCGACAGTATCACCCGCGAAATCGTTCTCCAATAAAGAGATCATGCTCGCCGTTCTCATTGCAGGTGTTTCCGGTCTTGCTTCAATGATCTACGAAGTGACATGGGTGAGAATGCTGACACCGGTCTTCGGTTCATCCACATATTCGTTCTCGCTGATGCTCGTCGCATTCATTTCCGGTATCACGCTCGGAAGCTGGATCGTGTCGAAACAGATCGGTACGATGAAGAACGCGTTCGGATTCCTCGCAACCTGCCAATTCGGAGTTGTCGCTGCAATGCTGTTGTCGCTTCCTATCTACAGCCGTATTCCGTATTTATTTTGGAAAGCAAGCACGATCCTCACAAAATCCGACACAACGTACCCGTTGTATCTGATATTTCAATTTGCATTCTGCTTCTTCATCATGTTCATCCCGACGATATTTTTGGGGATGTCGCTTCCCGTTGCAAGCCACATCGCATCGCGGAGTATTGAAAAATTGGGACGGACGATAGGGAATGTTTTTTCGATCAATACTGTCGGGACGGTGATCGGTTCGTTAGCGGCGGGATTATTGCTGATTCCGTTTTTCGGCATTCAGAGAACAGTCGAGATTGCGATCGGTATCAACGTGGTTGCGGGTGTGATTATCCTTTTCGCCGATTCGATCCGCACAATGGCAAAGAAAGTAGCGATCGTTTCAACAATCATAGTTTTATCGGTCGGATATTCATTGTTCGCGAGCGATTGGAGCCAGTTGATGTTCTATTCCGGCGTGTTCCGGATGCTGGTCAAGCAGGACATTCAACCGCCAAAATCGTATGATGAATTCGTCTACCGGACAAATCAAAAGACCGACCTCTATTACAAAGAGGGGACAACGGCTACCGTTGCGGTTGTCAACGCGGTTGCAGCAGGCAAACAACAGAATGTCCTCATCATCAACGGTAAAGCGGATGCGTCATCCGTCGGCGACCTGCCGACGCAGATCCTGCTTGCGCAATTGCCGATGCTGCTGCATTCCAAACCGGATACCGCGTTGATCATCGGGTACGGCAGCGGCGTAACGGCGGGAAGCATCCTCACGCACGACATAAAATCGGTTGACTGCGTCGAGATTTCGCCTGAAGTGATGGAGGCGTCAAAACATTTTGAGCATGTGAACGGGAAACCGCTCTCTGACCCGCGAT
>JACPGG010000071.1 GCA_016182545.1 Ignavibacteriales bacterium | reverse complement strand
GTTCCACTATTCTAAATGGTGTAACGATCGTTGCGTTTTTTATTTCTTACGTAGTATTCATATCTTAGATCAATCGTTCTAATTGTTTAAAGTTTGTTTCTATATTCCTATCGCCGAATATTGCATTCCCGGCTACCAAATACTCGGCTCCTGCATTGACCACATTCTTAATTGTGGTAGCATCAATTCCGCCATCAACTTCTATCAACGGTGTTAAATCCCTCGATCGTAAGTTTTGAGCAAGCTGTTTGATCTTTACAATGCTCGAATCAATAAATTTTTGACCGCCAAAACCGGGATTAACCGACATTATCAATACCAAATCTACAGCGGGTAAAATTTCTTCAATTGTCGATAACGGAGTTGCGGGATTCAGACTCACACCTGCTTTCATCCCGAGATCTTTTATCGCAGAAACTGTCCGATGCAAATGATGACATGTCTCGACATGAACAGTGAGGATATCCGCTCCGGCATTTCTGAACGTCTCAAGATACTTGTCCGGACTTTCGATCATTAAATAGACATCGAGAGGGAGCGGACAGAATGTATCGATCGTTTTTACTATACCGGGACCAAAAGAAATGTTCGGCACAAAATGTCCATCCATAATGTCAAGATGAAGCATGTGTGCGCCTGCTGATTGAACACGCCGAATATCATCTTGAAGATTGGCAAAATTGGCTGCTAATACGGAAGGGAGAATCACTCGACGGTCGGTCATATTTCAATTCTCACGGTTTTGCCTATTCTTATCGGGCGCTTGTGCAACGAACAGATCGACCTCCTTTTTAGTTGTTACAATTTCATTCTCGCGCGGAAGTTGATCGATGATCGTGTTCGGCAAGAGGTCTTCGTTAACTTGGTAGACAAGGTTGCCAAGCCGCAAGCCTTTTTCTTTTAAGATCTTTTGTGCATCGCCTAATGTTTTTCCGATTAACGATGGAACGTAAATACTATCGATCGATTCACCGGCACTTACTGTGACTCCAATATACGTCCCTTTCTTCACCTTACTTCCGGGTGGAATATCTTGCACAATAATTGTCCCTTCCGGAAACTCCATCGAAGTTTGATATCGTATCCCTCCCTGCCGTAACCCCACACGGTCCAAAGCAAATTTTGTGTCTCTGATCGTTCTTCCTTTGAGAGAAGGAACAACAACTTGTTGTTCGCCCCCGGAGATTGTCATATACACCCTTCTCCCGGTTTTTACTATCTGTTCTGGTAATGGATTTTGACCGACCACGTACCCTTCCGGATAAGTATTATCAGAACGTATATCACCGATTCTTGCTTCGAAGTGGAGTGAATCAAGCATTGCTTTCGCATCCTCTTCTTTCATTCCCACAATATTCGGTACAACAAGAGTGCCTCCTTTATTCACATACCAGGGCATCACAAACGAATCAAGAATAAAAATAATGACAATAAAGATTCCTCCCGTCCAGTACAAAGGGCGAAGAATTTTCGATTTCAGAAGCCGCAGGGATATTTCTTTCAAAGTTTTCATTTTCCGGTGTACGTAATGATACTCTCAATATATTTACCAATCACATCAAATTCCAAATTTACTTTGCTCCCCGCTTGGTAAAATTGAAACACTGTGTTTTTATATGTGTATGGGATAATGGCAATCGTCATCTCTTGCTTCGTGAGTCTCGCAACAGTTAAACTTGTTCCGTCCACCGAAATCGAGCCGACAGAGATCAAATACTTCCTGAATTCTTTCGGGAATGCAATCGTGTACATCCAACTAGATTCAAGAACCTTCACCTTTTTAACAGTCCCGGTCGTATCCACATGCCCTTGCACCAGATGCCCTCCAAGTCTGTCGTGTAAACGAACAGATCGCTCAAGATTCACAAATTTTCCAACCTTCACGTCTCCCAAATTTGTTTTGTTCAGAGTTTCTTTAACTACTTGGACGATAAATTGAGATTTCTTTTTTTTAACGACGGTTAAGCATACACCGTTAACGCAAATGCTGTTATCGATTCCGATACCTTGTAACACTTTTCTCGCTTCGATAACAAATTCCAATCCATCGCCCATTTTTTTTATCGAAACGATTCTTCCTATCTCCTCAACGAGTCCGGTAAACATAGATTATTCCACAACAAAGTCATAAATAATTTTTGAAATGTCTGCGATGGTCTTGATGCCGTCCTTATTGGAAGAGAGATTTTTAGAAAGGATGACAAGTATATATTTTCGTCCATCAGGAAGAAAGATTATCCCGGAATCGTGCTGAACATTCGTGATGGATCCTGTTTTGTGAGCGACCTTCACATCTGCAGGAAGTTGAGCAGGGATCATATTTTTAAATTTTTGCGCCCGAAGAATATCGATCATCTCTTCGCTGGCAGAGGAAGATACCGATTTGTTCCTGGCGATGTACTCGTAGATCACAGAAAGATCGTATGCCGTTGTCGGATTGTTCTTACCGGCTTCAAACGCCTTACCATCTTCGACACCGCGAAGTACCTGAATATCTTTGAGGTCCATCTCCTTCATCGTTTTCATCACATTGTCAGGTCCCACTTTCCCGATGAGAATGTTCGTCGCAAGATTACTGCTGACAGTAATCATCTTGAAAACAAGGTTCCGGATTGTTTCTTTCTTTCCGAGACTTGCGTACAACCCGTCCTCGCTGTCATCGGAGATATCCAAAGAATAATTGCTGCCATCAATGATACTTTTAAATTCATTCTTGAGCTCGATTGAATCATCGAGGGAAAATTTGCCTTCATGAGATTGCTTGAATACTTCGATCATGACCGGAGTTTTCATCGTGCTTGCAGCATGGAAATTTTCACGTTCGTTGACGTAGAGCCTCATTCCCGATCGTAAATCTTTGAACGCAATTGCGTATGTTCCCTTAGAGCCGTTGAGGACGGAATCAATCCGTTGTTTCAACACGGTGATCTCTTTTTTATCTTTTCCTATTGCGATCGCCATCATCAGTAAGATAAGAAATATTATTTTCATAAGTTCACCACGATGAATAGGTCAAATAGTACTCTTCCAAAATATCTTTCTGAAAGAATTTGACAGACTGCCGTCGTGCAATGATCGGAATGCGGATATCTCCAAATGTCGGAATCCCTGTACCGAACGATTTGTTGGCAGTAAACAGGTAGATCTTATCGACAAGCGCTGCATTGATAAATTCGGAGAACACATGTTGTCCTCCTTCAATAAGTATGGAACTAATATTATGGCGTGCAAGATCGTCAACGATCTGATGTGGATCCATTCTGCCATTTTTACCCGGAAGCGGCACAACAGCAACTCCTTTTTTCTCAAACGCCTCTATCCTTTTTTTCTTCTCGATTGATTTTACAGTATAGAGAATTGTTGCAGCGTCTGATCTGCAAACTTTACTCGATATCGGAAGTCTCAATTTTCCATCAATAATTATCCTGAGTGGATTTCTTCCCTTTGCTGACCGTACAGTCAATTCAGGGTCATCTTTCAATACGGTCGCGGCGCCTACCATGACTGCATCATATTCACCGCGCAATTCATGAACATGGCGGCGAGATGCTTTGTTCGTAATCCACTTTGATGCACCATTTTTTTTTGCGATAAAACCATCCTGGGTTTGCGCCGCCTTCAATGAGATAAAAGGCAATCGAGTAGTAATATATTTGAAGAATTTTTCATTCAGTAATTGGGAATCTGCTTCCAATATTCCGGTAGTGCACTCAATGCCGGAACTTCGCAATTTGTGTATGCTTTTGCCGGACACCAATGGATTTGGATCGATCGATGAAATAACAACCCGTTGAAAACGATGTCGGATGATCGCTTCGACACACGGAGGCGTGTTCCCTTGATGAAAACAAGGTTCGAGATTCACGTAGATCGTGGAACCGACCAGATCGGCATTTTTTCGTAAAGCCGCATTGATCGCATTCACTTCAGCATGATCGTCACCGTACCGCCTATGATCCCCTTCGGCAACGACCTTTCCATCTTTCACAATAACGGCGCCAACGAGAGGATTAGGACTGGTAAATCCTTTCCCTTTTTTCGCCAACGTAAAGCATCGGCGGATCCAATATGCATCATCATGTTCTATCGGCATACAATAAAAAAGACATTACGAATTCTGATTTGTCGGTTCGTAATGTCTTCGTCAATAATCACAATACTCTATTTAAAGTATATTTCTTTGCCTTTGTCGGCTGATTTGTATACTGCATCAACGATCTTCATTCGTTGTACTGCTTCTTGCGCGGTGGAAATAACGGGATGGATCCCTCTTAAAGCGCCGACGAAATGTTTCAATTCGTTTTCATACGATTTTTTGATCGCATTTTGAGAGGCATCAGTCTTCACCGGAGTGACATTCACAACATTCCCATGCATCTCTTTGTGGATCATCAACGGATTGATCTTTCCGCTCCCCTGTTCGCCATAGATATTGCAATAGTACAGTTCATTCTCAATATGAAAATTCCAACTTACTTCAATCGTAATAGTGGCGCCGTTCTTCATTGTAATAAATGCGACCGAGGAATCTTCAACTTTTGTTTTGTGCGTATAGTCCGTTGCGCTGACACGGGAAACTTCCGGATATCCTGTCATCCAAAGGGCAAGATCAAGCATCACGATTCCGAGATCGATAAAGACACCGCCACCCGATAATTTCCCCTGCATCAACCAACTGCTCTCGGTGGATGGTTTTTTCAACCATCCCGCCTTTGCGTAGAATATTTTACCAAATTCATTGTTCTCGATAAAGCTGCGCAACATCATCGTATCCGGACGAAACCTATGATTCATTCCGACCATCAGTTTCCTTTTATTCTTTTTAACCGAGTCGGCGATTCTCAGCGCTTCGGCATAGGTTCGCGCTATCGGCTTCTCGACAAACACGTCACGCTTTGTTTCCATGCACGCAATTGAGACTTCAGTATGGGCGTCCGTCGATGTGCATACATCAACGGCATGAAGATCTTCGTGCTTGAGCATTTCCTCAAAACTTGTATAGTATCGAGGAATGCCATATTTGTCTGCAAGTGCTCGCGCCTTGTTCTTGTCTCTGTCACAGACACAGGCAATTTCAACATCCTGCAATTTAGAAAGAATGGGCAAGTGAAACACTTGTGCAATCCAACCTAACCCTACAATTCCAATTTTTGGTTTGTCAATCGTCGAGTCTGCCATACTATTGCGCTTTACGTCCGGGAATAGTGTGAGGATGAGAATGCTGTCGATAAAAATCTTTCACAACAGAAGCTATCCCTACCGGATCAAGTTGAGTCAATTTCCAGAGATCGGACGGGGAGCCGTGTTCGATGTAACCATCAGGCAATCCATGAAATTTAAGATGCAGGTTGAATTTTTTCATCTCGATAAATTTTTCTGCTACCGCCGAACCAAATCCACCTACCACACTGTTTTCTTCAACAGTAATGACCGTCGCAAACCTGTTCGAAATACTTTCGAGCATTTCGGTATCAAGTGGTTTTACAAACCTCATATTTACTACTTCAGCAAGTATTCCATCCTTCTCCAGCAACTCGGCTGCTTTCAATGATTGATTTACCATCGTTCCGATCGCCAGGATTGCAACGTCCTGTCCCGTCCGCAACACTTCTGATTTTCCGATTGGAATGCTCTCCAATTTTTCTTTCATCGGAACACCCAAACTATTCCCGCGAGGATAACGGAGTGCAATAGGTCCTTGCTTATATTCTACCGCGGTATACAACATATCACGCAATTCATTTTCATCCTTCGGTGCCATGAGAACCATTTTCGGGATGCAGCGAAGATATGAAATATCCAAAGCACCGTGATGTGTCGGTCCATCCGCACCGACCAAACCGGCTCTATCCATCACGAACACGACATGCAAATCCTGCAGCGATACATCATGAATGATCTGATCAAACGCGCGCTGCAGGAATGTAGAATAGATTGCACAGACCGGAATATATCCTTCCGTAGCCATGCCTGCTGCAAATGTTACCGCATGCTGTTCTGCAATACCGACATCAAAAAATTTTTCCGGCATTGCTTGCTGAAGTATGTCGAGTCCCGTTCCGTCCGGCATTGCGGCAGTGATCCCCACAACTTTCGGGTTCTGTTTGCAAATCTCCACCATCGTATTGCCGAATATCTTCGTGAATGCGGGTGGTGCACTAGATTTAGGTGAAATGCCGGTGATCTTATCGAAAGGCGTTACGCCGTGCAGCTTGGATGCATCTCTTTCTGCAGGTTCGTACCCTTTTCCTTTTTCCGTAATAACATGGAGCAGAATCGGTCCGGGTAAATCTTTAACGTGGCGCAATACCTCCACCAACTTGACAACGTTGTGTCCATTAAACGGTCCAAAATATCTGAATCCGAGCGCCTCAAACATCATTCCCGGCGTTACGACTGCTTTGACCCCTTTTTCAACTTTACTTGCCACTGCACGAAGTCTGTCCCCGAACGCATCCAGTTTTCCGGTAAGGTCCCAAACATTTGCTTTAAATTTATTGTAAGAAGGATGTGTCAGCACTTCTGAGAAATAATTGTGCAGAGACCAGAGGGTCGGATTATTTGAAGAGAGCGATACCATTTGATTGTCGTTCAAAATGACGATCATATTTTTTTTCAACAAGCCGGCATTATTCAAACCTTCATAAGCCATCCCGCCGGTGAGAGAACCATCCCCGACAACTGCCACAACTTTGAAATCTTTTTTTGCAAAATCCCTCGCAACTGCCATTCCCAGTGCTGCTGAAATCGCAGTGTTCGCATGCCCTGCTCCGAATGTATCATACTCGCTCTCGTCGCGGCGAAGGAATCCGCTCAATCCGCCGAACTGCCGGATCGATTCCAATCTTCCTTTTCTTCCGGTGAGAATTTTGTGAGGATATGCTTGATGACCTGTATCCCACACGAGCTTGTCATCCGGAGTGTTGAATACATAATGGAGAGCAACGGTCAATTCCACCGCGCCAAGTCCGGCACCGAGATGTCCGCCGGATTTCGAAACTGAGTCGACAAGAAATTCCCGAACTTCTTTACATACTTCACGCAAATGCTGAACGTCAACCGTTCGTAAATCTTTCGGAACATTGATCGTATTAAGAAATTTATAATGTGATTCTGTCATTGCTCTTCAAACTCAGTCTGTTGAAATTTGCCGTTGAGGTCTTTCGTCAATTGTTTCACCGTTAATTCTGCCTTCCCTAAAGTCTCCAAACATTCTTTTGAAAGGCGTATCCCTTCCTCGAACATTTTGAGAGACTCTTCGAGAGAGACTTCACCCTGCTCAAGTGAATCGACAATTGCCTCTAATCGTTTCAACGAATTTTCAAAATTATTTTTATTTTCTTTTTTTGACATCGGTGTTAAAAATCTTTTGTTCAACCTTGACGATCGATCGTCCGTCATAGAATTCAATATCGGCTTCCTGTTTCTCTTCGAGCAGCCGGGCAGACGAGACCGCTTTCCCATGTTGCTTCACGATTGTATACCCTCGTTTTAAGACAAGCCGTGGATTTAACGATTCAATCCGTGTTGACAGTGATTGCAGATTGTGTTTTGTGAATTGAAAATAATGAGTAACAGACTGTTCCAACCTCCGCATCAGTTCATCGACACTTTGGCTTCGCTGTCGAAGCAGGTCTTGCGGCCGGTTGAATGAGTAACTGTGTACGAGTGTTTCGACGGTTTGCCTGCGTGAACTGATAGAATTTTCCATTGAACTGCTCATAGTATAGCAAAAATTGCGTATAAGTTCAATCAGTTCATTTTTGTGTTTTACAGCCAATTCTGCGGCAGCAGATGGCGTTGGGGCGCGCAAATCTGCAACAAAATCGCTAATGCTGTAGTCAATTTCATGACCGACGGCACTTATTATCGGAATTTTGGAACGGAAAATTGCACGTGCAACAATTTCTTCATTGAACGCCCAAAGATCTTCGAGTGAACCGCCACCTCTTCCAACGATGATGACATCAAGTGATTTCAATTCGTTCAAGTCATCAATCGCTTCAGCAATTTCTTCTGCAGCCCCTATTCCCTGAACTTTCACCGGCACAAGCAAAACTTCAACAGCAGGCATCCGCCGGGATAATACGGAAATCATGTCTCTGATTGCTGCGCCGGTTGGAGAAGTAACGATCCCGAGACGCATAGGAAATTCCGGCAGCGGTTTTTTATGTCCTTCGTCGAACAATCCTTCTTCGGATAATTTTTTCTTTAGTCGTTCAAACGCTTGTTGAAGTTCTCCGACTCCTAAAGGTTGGATTTGAATACAATCAAGCTGGTAACTTCCCCTGGGTTCGTACACAGAAATATTACCACGGGCAATGACTTTCATTCCATCGGTAGGTCTAAAGAGCAATTGATTTACCCTGCTTCTCCACATCACAGCCGAAATCTGTGCTCCCTCATCTTTAAGGGTGAAATAAAGATGTCCGGATGAGTGCAGTTTAAAATTTGAAATCTCTCCTTGCACCAGGATATTGGGGAACCCTAATTCTAAAACTCCTTTGATCTGTCGGGTAATGTCGGAAACAGAGAGAATTTTTTCATTTTCCATGCAAGAATATAACCAAAAGAGTGCGAATAAAGAAAACCTTCGTTATATTCTACATACTTACAATCAAAAAAAAATTCAACTATGAAACTTGACGTTCTTGCGGTTGCCGCACACCCTGATGACATTGAACTTTCATGTGCTGCGACGGTTGCCAAACTTGTACAGCAAAAATACAAAGTCGGCGTGCTTGATCTTACCGAAGGTGAACTCGGAACCCGTGGCACCCGTGAGATCCGTCGAAATGAAGCAGAAGCGGCTGCGAAAATTCTCGGATTCTCAGCACGAGTGAATCTAAAGATTCCCGACGGGGGGATCGAAGTAACAAAAAAGAATGTCGTAAAGGTTATGCAGATCATACGCCATTTCCAGCCAGATATTCTTTTTATTCCTCATTGGCAGGAACGACATCCGGACCATGTGCATGCTCATCATCTTGTAAAAGAGGCGTGGTTCTATTCCGGATTGGAAAAAATCCCGACAACATATCTGGGAAAGAAGCAATCTCCGTTCAGACCAAAGAAATATTTCCACTATATGCAGAAGTATGAGTTTCAGCCGTCGTTCATCGTTGATGTTTCGGGCATATATGAAAGGAAGAAAGAATCGCTGCTTGCCTTCACTTCACAGTTCTATAATCCGAAAAGCAAAGAGCGGGAAACGTTGCTCTCTTCAAAATTATTTCTCGAATCAATTTACGCCCGTGACAGGCACTATGGAAGCCTGATCAATGTTGAATATGGCGAACCGTTTTACAGCATTGAGCCGCTCGGCGTTCAATCTGTTTTTTTTATGATGTAGAAAGGAATTTAGGATGATCTGTTCACAATGTGGTTCTCAAGTCTCCGAAACGCAAAAGTTTTGCAACAATTGCGGCAATCCTGTCAATACTACCGTAAACGAAGTGAAGATTCCTGTCGCAAAAAAATCTTCGATGATGTCGAAGATCATTCTTGTTGTCGTGTTGGCGGCAGGGTTAACGTATTATGCATTGACATTGACAAGGAATTATCATCCTGTGATCTCCGATCAGCCGTCGGTTGGGTACGGCACAAATCCGGGACAGGGGCAGATAAAAAGTTTTAAGACAAATGCGGGAGTAGATGGAAACGACATCGTTATCGATGTGGAAACGGTGACCAAACACGGCATCATTCGTTTCAACGACCCGGAAGGAAAACAAACTGTTCCGATCATTGCCTATATTTCGCCGCGAGGAAAAGTTGTGACTGCAATGAGCATCAGCGAATCGTGCCGTTCGGATGATTTCTATTTGGAAGGTAAAACGATCCATTGCGCAAACTGCCCTTCGTACTGGGATATGGAAAGTCTCGAAGCATACGCCTGCTGCCAGAAATATTATCCCGATCCAATTCCAAGCAGAGTCGAACGGGGCGTTCTGAAGATATCAAAGAGTGTAGTGCAAGACTGGCGGACACGGTTATAATTAGAAATAAAAAAGCCCAAGTTAAAACTTGGGCTTTTTTATTGATCTGTAAGAAAGTACTACTGTTTCCACGCTTCATTCCGCAGCGCTTCTTGCGCACGACGGTAGATGGTAATCAAAAATCCAATGATGAGTGAGAACGTCCCGATCCACACGAGATTGATGAACGGTTTCACGCTCGCCTCAACGACAAGTGTATCCATTTTGGACTCTTTAACATCGCTATGGGCATGAATTCCGTCAACCGTAAGAGTAATGCTTGATTGTGCTTTCTCTTTGGTCGGATTCATTGCTTTGATGGTAAAACTTATTCCGGACGAATGCTTTGCAGGTTCAAATGTAATGTCACCTGTCATATTGCTCATTGTCGGTTTGACGATTTCCTTTTTGCCGTTTTTGCTCACCTCAAGCTTTGCAATAAGGTAATTACCTTTTTCCTTTGATTGCGTGAATTCATATCCGAGATACCGGATTGACATACCGGCTATATCCAATGGCTCCATTTCTCCGATCGTGATCTCGTTGGCAGATTGTTGTTGTTCACCCGCTTCCAGAGATAGCGGCGACACATAGAAATCCTTTGTGAACAAATTTACGATATCCGGATTTCGGATCAAAGAGCCGTTTTCACTTTCTTTGAACATAACGGGTGATACTATGAATTTTTCACCGTCTTTTTCCACTTCAACATTAAAAGCAAATCTTCCACGCTCCATCGGCTGATACCCTACATACTTCAGTTTATATCCGAGAGCATCAACCTCTTTTCCTTGCTCGAGATTCACGGTCTTCACATCGTCATATTTTGCCGATGAAACAAAACCGAGGAACATCAACGCAATACCGACATGCGTGATCGCACCGCCTGCCATTTTAGGGTTTCCTTGTATGATTCGGTAGCCGACAAGAATATTTGTAAAGAGAGCAAATGCCGAAGCAAAAATAAAGATAATCATTGAAACATGAGTGGCACCGAAGAAAAATGTAACCACTGTAAATATCAAAGCAAGAATTGCAGGAACGGTTAATTGTTTCAACAATGCATCAGACTTTGAATTTTTCCACCACAAAATTTGTCCGAGTCCCGAGAGAAGCGCGATCGCAACTCCGAGTGGCAATGTCGTCGTCACGTAAAATGCCGGGTCAACTGCCGACGTTTTCCCTTTAAGAATATTTGTAATGATGGGCGATGACGTTCCGATCAGAATAAAGACCGAAGCAAACACCAACGCGGAAGCACCGAGGAACAGTGCAAACTCACGAGAGATGAATGAATGTTCAACAGGAACTACGGGTATATCTTTCCATCGTTTCGCCAATAGACCGAAACCGATTGCCACAAATATTCCGATCACCATCAAGAGCAGCCAATAGACCCACATTCCCGGGTCGACGAACGAATGCACCGATGTTTCACCGAGGACACCACTTCGAGTAAGGAATGTCGAATATAACACCAGAATGAAGCAGAACATGCTCAAGATGAAGTTTGTTTTGATGTAACTACCGTTCTTCCGTTGCGCGAGCATAGTATGTATTGATGCGACACAAACGAGCCACGGCACGAGTGACGAATTTTCAACCGGATCCCATCCCCAATATCCGCCCCAGCCGAGTGTTTCATATGCCCAGTAGCCGCCAAGGATAATTCCCGTTCCGAGTGCGAGTGAGCCGAATGCCGTCCATGGCGTTGCAATTCTTATCCAACTCACATAATCTCTTTTTAACAATCCGGCAACAGCGTAAGCGAAAGGAATGGACATTGAAGTAAATCCAATGAACAGAATCGGCGGATGGATCACCATCCAATAATTTTGCAGAAGAGCATTCAATCCTTTTCCTTCAACGGGAATTTGAGCCCAAAGACCGCGCGCCTGATCGACCCACATAAAATTCGTTCCATCTGTTGGTGCAAGTCCGACCTTCAGCAGTTCATCCGGGAATTGTTCCCAAATGAACTTGAAGGGATTCTTTACGACCAGCATCAGTATAAGCATCGTAAAGATTCCCGTGTAGATCGACATAAGTTCCGGTTCGTATCCCTTCTTCGAAGAGTATTGTAGAAGAAATACGCCGATGATCCCTGTGAAGAGTGCCCATAGCAGGAAGCTCCCCTCCTGACCTGCGTACAATGTTGAAATCAGCAGCGACAACGGCAGATCAGTCGAACTGTAGCTCCATACGTAATAATAATGGAATTGATGTGTCAGAATGTAGTACAGAAGCAATCCTGCAACCGACAAAATTCCGGCAACCGATCCGAAATAGAACAATCGGGCAAGCCGTAAAATGTCATCGCTTGCTTTGCGATGTTGAAGAACATAGAGAATTGTTGCTGCGATTGCGGCAGCAAATGTAATTTTGACTAAAATGGCACCTAGCATAATTATAAACTCTTCTTTACGGCAGTTCCGTCGCCTTCATACTTGGAGGGGCATTTCGTGAGAACTTCGTTCGCATGAAAATATCCATCTTTGAATCGGCCTTTGGCTACTATTTCGGTTGCGATCTCAAAGTTGTTCGGTTTGCCGCCGTCAAGGACAACTTTGCACTCTTTGTTATTATCGTCAACCATGTAAAACGTGAATTGTGTTGTTGAAGCATCGAACCGTGTCTCTTTTTCAGCAATCCATTTCCCTTTGACCTGAACTTTCTTTGCGACTGCCTGTGCCTTCGCAAAATCTGTGTATTCAACATTGCTGTCGATAAAGGTCATTGCACCGAAGATCAATGCCGCGACAATAATGACCATTCCGCTGATTATTTTTGCATTCATTGTTGTTCTCCTATTTTCTTAAACTCTCTTCCAACTTTTTAATTTTGGAATCGAGACGAAACATGTAAAAAAGAAATCCGAACCATATCGTAAGTACGAGGATAAGGACGATGTAGAGTTGATTGTCGTGTAGAAATTGTTCCATAGAGCTACTCAATAGTTTGAAGTTGTTTTTCAACCCGTGCCGTGCGGATGCGGAGTGAATACATCCAGTAATACAACATAGTGAAGCCGATCAGAGAAACGAAAAAGATCGCCAGCATATTTGGCGACATCTTTAATTCAAGCACGGGACCTTTCCCCTGTTCGTCGCCCAAGGATCCCGGATGAAGTCCAGACATAATACGCGGCATCACAAAGATAAAGAACGGAACTGTAACACCTGCCATAATCGAATAAACCGAAGAGAGCGTTGCTCTCTTCTCATCATCTTCGACAGCGGATCGAAGAACAAAATATGCCCCGTAGATCAAGAGCAGGATAAAAATCGAAGTTTCTCTCGGGTCCCAATTCCAAAATGATCCCCAATTGAATTTCGCCCAGATGGAACCGGTCACTGTTGCGAGAATGCAGAACATCAATCCCAATCCTGCGGACGAAACCGAGCGAAGATCATAATCCTGATTCTTTGTCCGCAAGTACTGGATTCCATAATAGAGCGCCATGAAGAATGCAAGAACAGATGTCCATGCCATCGGAACATGGAAGAAAATGTTCCGCGCTTTTTCTTCCAATCCGGGAATAAATGGGAATTGAAAAAATCCCTGAGCACCGTGTACCGTTGGAATGGATATGCCGAGAATGATCACGGCGGTGATGACAAGCGAAATGAAAATTTTAATCAGTGGGTTCATACTAATCGTTCCAGACAAATTCGAAGACCATCAACGAAGCTGCGATCATAACAATGATGAATGAAATCAAGATTTGAAAATCTTTTATTGCCTCTACAAAGAATGCCCCTTCGACCGCTAACACAGTGGTTTTGATACATTCCAACAGCAATGGAAGCAGAATCGGGAAAGCCAGAACGGGAAACAGAGTCCCTTTTGTATTTGCCTTCGCAATGATCGCTGCAAGGATCGTCGATGCTGCCGCTAATCCGATACTTCCCAATAGAATAGTCATCCAAAAGATAGACTGCGTTTGAATCTGAAAATCGTCAATCACCAGTTGATACAGGAGCGCAATGAAAACAGAAAGTGACGTAATCAACACCGTATTGTATATCAGCTTTCCTATGTAAACATTTGCTGCCTTTGTTAACAGGCGTAATGTCAGCGAGGTTCCTCGTTCCTCCTCTGTTACGAAGGTGCGCGAGAGTCCGGACATTGCACTGAAAAAAATCACGATCCAGAGCATTCCGCTCAAAATTTCATATGGAACAGTGTTGCTTCCCAATGAAAACATCACCATGGAAAGAGTCGTTACAACAAACATCAAAAGGGCATTTAACGCGTAGCGGGTTCTGAATTCATCGCATCCCTGACTATTCCAATGCCCATTTCATCCAAATTTGCAGATGGTTCGTCGAGATACAGGATCACAGGTTTGTGCAGGAGTGCAGCGCAATATTTTAAACGTTGCTTCATTCCTGATGAATAAAACCGAACTTCTTTTTTTCTGTGATCATAAATATTGAATTCGTTCAACAATTCGTTAATTCGGGCATCGGACCCGGAGTTCAAGCCGCGGATCTTCTTGATCAATAGTAAGTTCTCTTCGCCTGTGAATTCTTCATACAAATTCAAGTACGGCGATACGAGTCCAATATGCGGGTAGTAATTTTCCGGTGTAATCGTTTTTTCATTAACACTCAGTAAAACAGATCCTTTGGTGGGAGTCAGCAACCCGCACAAAATTTTTATCAAAGTTGACTTTCCTGACCCATTCTTTCCTGTAATTGCAAATGCCGATCCTTCGTTCACAGAAAAACTGACATCCCGAAAAATTGTCTTACGTGAATACGCTTTAGTAACATAATCGGACTTTAAAGTCATTTTTTTCATCGGATTACCGCGAATTTTCCTTTGAGATATTCACCGTCTCGAGCGAGCACATACAGATAAATTCCTGTTGGGACTATGTTACCTTTATCGTCTCTGCCGTTCCATCTTGCATATTGTATGCCAGAAAACGATGCGTATTTTGCCTGTTTGGAATAGATCAAATCCATCGAGACAGAATAAATCTGAAGAGAATTTCTGTTGTCAGGAAGAAAGTTTCCCAAAGGAATTAACAATGCCGACGCAGTTGGATCAAACGGATTGGGAAAAACTGCAGAAACATTTTTTTGTACAATTCCTCCTTTGGCGATTGCCGTGAATTTCCAATTCGTCATATCCTGTACGGAAAATTTTACGAAGACATTATTTGAAATCGGCTGATGCCCCTGGATCGATGACGGTGAAACCGAAATGTCATAAAAGAATGTCTGGTTCGTTGAATTCAAGGCGTCATTGAAATTTGTATTTGCGATTAGAAAATCGACCGTATCAACTGTAGCTTGTTTTGAAAGAAGTCTGTTCAAGTGTATCGTAAAACTTTTTATACCGCTCTGGAACAACGTTTGTGATGTTGAAATGGAGTCGAAAGCAAACGGTTTAATTAGCGGAAATAATTTTGCATCCTTGAAATATCCCGTCGAATCTGTCCGATAGTTCGTGTAATAATTCCAGATCGTAAATTCGGAGAACTCTCTTTCAATTGATGTTGAAAAGATTTGGAGTGCATTTTGTGTCGCTTGAACCGGGCGATGATTTTTTACTTCATTCCAAATCGTATTCATAATTCCGGGTCCGAATCTCTCCATCAAGAATTTTGGAAATATCCCCCGCTCATAACCCGACTTCGACACCTGAGTGAATAATGGCCACTGCGTGGTGTTATTATAATATGTTTTTATATATTGGATATAATCACGTATTTCAGGATACACGGTGGATTCGATCCCGGTGGCACACATTTCATAAAAATAAAAATCATCATACCAAACGCCGGATGTACTCACTTCGATCATATGGTGAAATTCGTGAGCTGCGGTAACCCTTACTGCATTCAAACCTGTCGTGTAGTATCCTGATTCAAAATTATTATCAATAACAATAAAACATGGAAATTGAGGATTTGTTTTTCCGGGTGTAATGTTCTGTTCCTCATCCCATTCGGTGTACCCATAATTTCCCGTTCCAAGATTTTCAATATACACATCATACTCGCTTCCTCCTCCACTCGCGCCGTCGGATGCGGGTACGGGGTAACCATAAATTTCTATCTCAATTTGGAATACCTCATCAAAGATCCCTGCAACGGAGTCAACATATTCTCGGTAGGAGTTCGGAATCGGATTCCCATTGGTTGTGACCATGGTCGGTTCATGCATACCTGTTGTATCATAATGAATGCGAAAACGGCCGCTCGGAGACACTATACTCCGGTGAGATATCGGCCTTGTAACAGATTGAAGTTCCTGCTTCTGCTGCATTTTATTCTTCAACCTTTCAAAGCCTCTCCACGTTTCACACTTTCCCCCCACGTCTTGGGAAAATGCAAGTGATGTCAGCGCGACAACAAGAAGAATGGTTATATTATTGTGTTTTGCCATATCGCACTTCAATCGTATTTTTCTGAGTATGCAGAAAGACAAAATCCATGGTACCATCGCCGTCAAAATCTCCGCACTGGAATAGCGATCCATTTGGCAGTTGAAAAAGTCTCTGCGCAGCAAAGAATGTTCCATTCCCTTTGCTTCGAAGGAGATTTACCCACGACGACTCTGAATCTGAATAAATGATATCTTCAACGCCATCATTATCATAATCATAGAACTTGATTTGATTTTGATGTGAGAGAGAGACATTGTCGGCAATCGCCACTAGTTGTGTAAATTCTCCTTCTCTCTTTGCGATGATCGAGTATAAAATTTTTTCAGGATCTGAATAAAAAATATAATCTTTTTGTTGGTCCGAATTCAAATCTTCAACCCACAGAAATGATCGTCGATGCCCGGTATCCGGTAAAGTTACGGTGTACGTTCTTCCGGTGAACTCCCCTCTTGCATCATTTAAGGTTGCTCCGATAAGATCTTTGTTCGTTCGGTTGTCATTGTACATATAAACAAGATCGGTATATCCGTCTGAATTCAGATCGCTAATTGTTGAGAACATGATTCGCGAAGGGATCAGCGGTGTTAGACTTTTTGCAATAAACTGTGTCGATTGTAACTGTTGATAGAATACGATCGAATTGGTCTGTCCTTTTAAAAATACATATAATGAAAGCGGCGAATTTCGTAATGAAATATCGGGGAGTATAAATGACGGTTTTCCTGCCAGCGCGATTGTGTACGATTCAATGTCACCGAGAAATGACATGGCTTGATTCGACGGATAGACTATCGATGTAATCCCTATTTTTAAATCATCTCCATGAGATGTAATAAGCGTTAAGGATGAATCCGTTTTATTGTACAGCGTGACAGAAGTTGGTCCATCCGGAGTTTCCAATGACATCTGACTGCCGAGGGATCTCTTTGATCCTAACAAAATGGATACGGTATTTGAACCCCCGTTACTCACAAAGAGGTCATCAAATCCATCCTCATTGATATCTGTTACAAAGAGATAATTGGGATTACGCCCGACAGCAAATGTTGCCGGCAAAGAATCGCTATAGATCGTTTGCTGGTGCCAAAATATTGTGTACCGTGCTGAGTCCGAATCGAAACAGATAATATCTGTCAAGCCATCACTGTTAACATCTGAGCTCGCTATGCTGTAATGCGCATAAGGAATTCCAAAAACAATCTCTTCATAAAATGACCCATTCCCCCTGTTTAGCATCAGTGAAAATTGGGGCATACCGTTGCTGATTAATAAGATATCCGGTCTGCCATCCCCGGTAAATGATGTTCGAATCATTGAAGCCGCGGTTCCTGACAAGGAGATACTTTGTTCGCGTGTAAAATTCCCCAAGATTGATATTGCGTTGAAGTGACAATCGCATCGGTGATGCCATCGTCATTCACATCTTCAAACAAGGCTGATGTGGAATCAGCACCGTATGACAAAGCAGATTGTTCCGAGAATTGCATCTTTCCAAGACCAAAATAAAATATGTCTTCATTGCTTAGCCAGTTTCGAACGACAACGTCCGGGATATTGTCGCCGTTTAAACGGATAATTGTAAGCGAACTGACCGGAAAATCACTAAATATTGTTTTTGTTTCCCCGAATGTATAATCTCGCTTACCCCTGATAACGGTAACCCCGGAAGATAATTTTCCAAATACGATAATATCGGCAATTCCATCGCCTGAGATATCCTGTATCAGCGCCTGTTCGGGATAAAAACCGACTGAAAAGTATTGCTTCGAATATGATGCAGTGATTTTATCGCTGACAAAGAGGATGACTCGATTTCTCTCCCTCTGCACAACTACAATATCATCAATCCCGTCGTTGTTAATGTTCCCAAACGACATTGATGAAACGACATTGATCGTATCCACTTGTTTCAGATATTCAAATATTCCATTCGCTTCATATCGTAGAATGGAAATGTTGTGCTCCTGTGGATCGAAATATGCAATGTCCTTGGACTGTTGGCTGGATGAATGGATTAAAAGCGGCAACTGGATCTTTGACCGGAGAGTAAATTCTTGAGTGTGCGTGAGGGTAGGGATCGAACGAAGTTGAGAAAAGCTCACCGATTGCATCACCATCGCAAAAAGAAAGATTGATGCAGTATCAAATAAACGAAATTCTCCTCGAACGGTCGGCACAATGCTATATGGGTGATGTTTTTTTACGACGCTCCAGACGCTTATCGCGCCTGACCAGTGCATCTTCGAATCGGCGGTGCTCTTCGTCAGTTTCAAATTTTATCTGAGGAACCCCTGCCGGTTTCCCGTTTGAGTCAAGTGCTACAAAGGTCAAATACGCAGTGTTTGCGTGACGGATGATCCCGGTCAGCAAATTCTCAGACAACACTTTCACACCAACTTCCATTGACGAACGAAATACCCTGTTCACCGATGCTTGCAAGGTAACAACTTCACCCAATTTGATCGGATGAATGAAATTCAATTCGTCGACCGATGCCGTTACGCAAACATGCCGCGAATGCCGCGCGGCGGCGATCGCTGCTACAAGGTCCATCCAATGCATCAATTGACCGCCGAGTAAATTACCAAGCTGATTGGTATCATTCGGAAGAACCAATTGAGTCATGCTTGCTTGGTGCTGCTTAAGCGGTAGTTGATTATCCATTTTTTGGGAGTAGTTTTTCTTGCTGATCTTTCTGGTGATCCGCTTTATCAATTTCAATTTCGGATTGCAGTTCCTGAATTTCGGATTGCAAATCGGTCGCTGGATATTTCGCCTTTAATTCTGTCAATGAGGCTGACGCGGCATCGAATTCCTTCCGCTCTTTCAAAGAGCGCGCCTTCCACAGCATCGCATCATCGGTAAATTGCGAATCGTTATACTCCGAAATCACTTTATTGAAATACACGATGGACGCGCGATAATAATCCAACCGGTAATACAGTTTCCCGCTTTCGAATATCTTCCGTGCAATCCTGTCGGTCATTTCGCTTATCTTTGCCTCTGCATCGTTCACCAACGAATCAGTCGGCGAATATTCAATGTATGTTTGAAAATCGTCGATGGAAAAGCGGGTGTACTTCTGATCCAGTTGAGATTTTGGCGACAATAAATAGTGAGATAACCCTTTTTTATATCTGCTCAGTGATGTAAATGGACTCGACGGCATCGTACGGATCAAGTTATCGTATTCGGCTGCAGCAAGGATATATTCTCCGCGTTGGAAACGCGACTCTGCCAGATAATATTGAGCGTCATCTGCAAACTCGCTCCCTTGATATTGAACAATGACGATCTTGAATTCCTCGATCGCCTCAAGGTAGCTTTCATCGTCAAATAATTCTTTCGCCTGCTGATACCGGACATCCGCCGGAATGTTTTCTACTTCCTTCGTTGAGGAGCATGAGATCACGAGCAGAGCAAAAATTAACGGAGTACAATACAAACATCTTTTCTTCACTTTATTCCCAATATGTTGTTAAATCAAAATTTGAAAGCCTTTGCGTTCTTTCTCTCAGTTTCTTTATTTCTATAGAATCGGTCAACCGTTCGGTCTGCAAACCTACTTTAAGGGGAATGAATTTATCGATCCCATACCGCACAGTGGAATCTTGTTTTTCAAACCAGAATTTTACACCGTAGCTTCGTTGCGTCCAATAATACTGCGGCTGAAAAAAAACAAAATTTCCCAAAGAATGAACGATGATCTTTTCATTGCGTTGAAGAACTCCGAATGTCACATGGGGATGATGCCCGATAAAAAGATCGACTCCATTCCGGGCGCACCATTCCGCAAAAATTCTGACATGTTCAACCGGACGGTACGTATATTCAACACCGCCGTGATAGCTCACAATGATGACATCAATACTGTCTCGATACTTTTGAATTTCCTTTTTGAGACGGATTGTATCAGTCGTAGCAACCGCATCCTTCCAACCTTTGGGGTTGAAGTTAACGAACGCTGTTATAGCAAAGATAGCAAATTTTATTTTGTTTTTCTCGATTATTAAAGGAGTGTATAATGTTTTTGACGATTTAGATGTGCCGACATGCAATATGCTCTCAGCACTCAGACGATCAATTGTTTCATGAAGAGCGCGGATACCATAATCCAGCGCGTGATTGTTTGCCGTCGAGACTATATCAATAGACGCATTCCGAAGTGATATGGCTCCTTCCGGAGGTCCGGTAAAGACAATGTTACTTTTTTTATTGACTGTCTCTCCATTTTGCTCTGAAATCTGTGACTCAAGGTTCGCAAAAACAATATCGGCGGAATCCCGGGCAAGATCGATTTTTTGAAAAGGGAAATCAATCTCTCCTTTCAAAATGCGTTGTCCTATCATTCTACCGAGATTAATGTCCCCAAAAGCCAAAAATGTGGCTCGGTTATCCCGACAACAGCTCTCTTTAACGATCTATCCAAATCTTCTCCTGTCTAACTCCGAATTGTGAAGAAAAGGTAAATTGCCACTGCCGATGCTACAGTTATTATCACCGGTTCAAGAAATGAATCAAAGAATGAAAGTTGCGGCTGAGAAAGAGTCTTTAATGGAAGCGATGGGTCTTCCAAATTTTGAATGTCTGTATAGAGTACCGTATCGATCTTTGAGACTGTAATTTTTTTTGCAGACAGTATTCTGTTGTGAAATTGCGACGATGAATTGACCTGCATAGTTAATGACAGTGTTCGCTCCACCATTCTTGCACCAAAAAAAGATCCCGTGAATATCTCACCATACGAGAGTGTAGCATCCTGCGCATTACATGCAAGAATAGTATCAGCAGATGTGGCATTCGTATAAACGGCGATATTTCTTGAGAGCAGAGCTTCCAGTGCATCATTCCGTACGATTGAATTCAACTCCGTACTATCCATCAAAAAAGAAACGGCTCCGTAAGAGAACGATGTGCTCTCTTGCAAAGCCGTTATCATTGCAGTGTGTCCCAGCTGTTGAAGAATAGTTCGGTGCGTCGAAACGACATTCGTATCAGCCGCAAAACATATCGAGACGATAAAAAAAAGTATCGATATGATCCTGCACCCTCTCTTCATCAAGCGTAAATCCCGCGGATCTTTAATGTCTTAGCAACCTTGTCGATCGCAACAATATACGCGCCGATACGAAGTGCAACTTTGTGCTTCGATGCAGTGTCATAGACATTGTCAAACGACGCTTTCATCATCCGCTCAAGACGGCGATTGACTCTGTCAAGCGACCAGTAATAACCGACGCGATTTTGTACCCATTCAAAATATGAAACAGTCACTCCGCCGGCGTTTGCGAGAATATCCGGAATGACGACGATCCCGCGTTCATTGAGAATTGGATCTGCCTTCGCAGTCGTCGGTCCGTTTGCACCTTCTGCGATGATCTTTGCTTTGATCTTTCCGGCATTCTTATGTGTGATCTGATCCTCTTTAGCAGCCGGAACGAGCACATCGCATTCCAGTTCAAGCAATTCGGATTGTGTGACTTTCTCAGCTCCCGTGAATCCGTTCAGCGTTTTATTCTGTTTCACATATTCCAACGCTTTTTGAATGTCGATCCCTCTTTTGTTATGATATCCGCCGGTGACATCACTGATCCCAACAATTTTACATCCTTGCTCGCGATCATGACCCCTCTTCCGGTCGCTTCGCGTCTTCCGATCGAACCCCCGATGAGCAACGGTTTCCCGGTCACAACGCCGCTCACTGTTTTACGCATGTGCATGGAATAAGTGTCCATGATCCACGCCATTGTCTGTTCGTTTGTGTTCATATCGGGTGCCGGAATATCTTTGTCGTCCCCGAATACTTCCATCATATTTGCAGTGTATCGTCGTGTTATTTTTTCCAATTCCACATTGGTCAGTTTTGACGGATCACATTTGACTCCACCCTTTGCTCCGCCAAACGGAACATTGAGCAAGGCACATTTCCATGTCATCCAAGCGGCAAGCGCTTTTACTTCGTCGATGTTGACGTCAGGCGCATATCGAATGCCTCCTTTGGACGGACCGAGAATGTCATTATGAATAACGCGGTGACCTTCAAATATTTCCACTTTGCCGTTATCCATTTGTATCGGAATGGAAACAGTCACTTGTTTTACGGGTGTCTTTAGATATTGATAAACGCCATCTTCCATCCCCAAGATTTCAGCAGCTTTGTCAAAACGCTGCATCATGGATTCGAACGGATTTTCATGATCCAGAACGGGTCCCGGTTCCTTATATTCAGTGTTCATACAAACTTCCTTGTGATTAAGTTAATGATCACAAAAATACTCACTTATCTCTTCGCATCAAAGATTTTTTTAGATGTGTGATGGTGAACTCTGGTGAGTCATCGATAAAATGGCGTGAAAAGCGACGTGCACGTCTGATGGAATTCTCGTCTAATGTTGCAAAGATCAAATCCTCTTGAAATAATTTTGCTGTCACCAGCGGTGACCCGGAAGGGTCAACAACTTGGGATCCTCCCCAGAAATTCACACCATCTTCGTACCCGACACGATTAACAAAGACTACATATGTGCTGAGCAGCCGTGCATACGCCCGATGTTGCTCATGATTGACCTCAGCAACAGTCAGTTTTTCCGACGAGCCCGACAATCGGGTGGGACTTGCCGTCAAACTGATGATGACATCGGCGTTATCGTGTGCAAGAATATACGGAAGCGATGCATGCCACATATCTTCACAGATCAGGATGCCGAGATTTCCGTACTTGGATTTGAATACCCGTACGTCTTTCCCCTGGTTAAAATACCGCATCTCTTCAAACATACCGTAGGTGGGTGGATAGATTTTTTTGTGAGCAGAATGGACTTTCCCATCTTCAAACAGGAACGCAGAATTGTAGATACCAAAATTTTCTGACTCTTCGACTCCTCCAACGATAATAGTGATCTTCTTCGACAATTTCAGGAAGTCAGCGAAGAGTGTGTGCGGTTCCGGACGGAGCGCGACATCCCAATTCAGATCTTTGACAGAATATCCGGTCAAACTCAGTTCGGGAAAAACAATGATCTTCGCTTTCTTCGCGATCGCTTTTTTGATAAACGTGAGGTGGTGCGAAATGTTCTTTTTGACATCTCCGACGACGGAATCAATTTGTGCAACCGCAATTGTACAATTCATAATAATTGTGTTTAAGAGATCACCACTTCATTTGAGAGTTCGTTCGTGTCGCCCGGTTTCATCGGGAACTCTTTTTTTAGCACAGCGCCGACTTCGTTCACGGCGTAACAAATACCTTCGCTGAATTTATTCTGACCGAAATATTCCGAAGTTTTCTTAGCCAATGATTCCCAAAATTCTTTTGAGACCCTCTTATTGATTCCCTCATCCCCGATAATTTGGAATTTATGTTCGCTTAACAGCAACAATATTAACACACCCGATTTTTCCTTGGTTTTGTCCATCCCGAGCGAATAAAAATTCTTAACCGCCAGATCGTACAATGAAAGATTTTTATCTCGGAACGATCTCCTTTTATGGATGTTGACACGCACTTCTCCGATTGTCTCACGCTCAACCGATTTGATCGTTTCGGCGATCTTCTGCAGTTCGTCTTTTGTTAAAATATTTTTTTCAAAAAAACTCATGCATCCACCGCAACGGCCCGTTGAATAACCGATTCGAACTTTTTCAATTGTTTTGTCATGGCTAGAAATGTTTTAGGCGACAGCGATTGATAACCGTCCGACATTGCTTTTTCGGGATGGGCATGAACTTCGATCATAAGCCCGTCTGCACCGGCAGCAATTGCCGCCTGCGCCATTGGCGGAACCAAATCCCACGCGCCGGTTCCGTGGCTCGGATCGACAATCACGGGCAAATGCGACAATTTTTTAATTAATGGAACCGCATTAAGGTCGAGCGTATTGCGCGTGTATGTTTCAAACGTTCTGATCCCTCGTTCGCACAAAATAACGTTGTAATTCCCTCTGGATAAAATATATTCAGCCGCCATTAGCAATTCTTCTATCGTGGAAGAAAAACCTCGCTTCAATAATACCGGTTTGCCGAGATCCCCAACTTTCTCCAGCAGCGAGAAGTTATACATATTTCTCGCACCAATTTGCAAAATGTCTGAACATTCGGCAACTGCTGCGAGCGTTTCTGTATCCTTCACTTCGGTAACGACTTTCAGCCCTGTTTTCTCTGCTGCATCTTTCAAGTATTCCAATCCCTCAACTTTCAATCCTTGAAATGCATACGGCGATGTTCTTGGCTTAAATGCACCACCACGCAGCAGTTTTGCGCCGGACTGTTTTACCAGCATCGCTGCTTCAAGAATTTGCTCCCGGCTTTCAACCGAACAGGGTCCGGCAATGATTTGTATTTCATTTCCACCGAATGTTACACCGCCAACATCAACAATCGTATTTTCAGGTTTGAAGTCCCGACCGACCAGTTTAAATGGCTTTGAGACCGATATAACATCCACAACTCCGGGAAGAGTCAGGAAATTATCCGGAGATACTTTTGCTTTGTTGCCTGTAATTCCGATTGCAACACGCTGCACGCCCGGAATTTCGTGCGGCGTAAATCCTAATTCTGCAACTCTGTTTTTTACTGTTTCGATTTCCTGACGCGAGGCGTCAGTTTTTAATAGTATCAGCATTTCGTATTCAAAAAAAATTTTGTCCTTATAAATTCGGTGCTACCAACTTCCACTCGCACCGCCACCGCCGAAACTTCCGCCGCCTGCGGACCAGCCACCCCCGCCACCTCCTCCACCAAACGATCCGAATCCGCTCCCGCTTCCACCTCCAAATCCGCCACCACCCCACCACCAATTATTGTAACCACGGTGTCCCCTTGAACTGATCGAATATCGTTTTCCTCGTGCGGCAGCGATTCCGGCAAAGAGAATCACACCCAGAACAAGTAATGCCGGAATCCAATCCGAACCATTTCCCTTTTTCTTTTCTCCGGTATACTCGCCTTTGATGACCTCCGTGATCGATGTAATGCCTGCAGAAAGTCCACCAAAGTAATCACCCACCTTAAATAGCGGACGGATCTCGTTTCTGATGATCTGATCGCAGAGAGCGTCGGTCAGTACACCTTCCAAGCCGTACCCGACTTCGATAGACATTTTTCTGTCATCCTTCGCTACAAGAATGAGAACGCCATTGTCTTTTCCCTTTTGACCGATCATGTTTTTTTTAAATATTTCAATTCCGAAATCACGAATTTCATTTCCGTGTAATGATGGAATCATCAAAATGACAATTTGGTTCGATGTGCTGTCTTCGAATTGAATGATCAATCTGCGAAGTTCGTAGTATTCGCTTCGACTGAGTGTATTGGTCTGATCGGTAACGGGGTCGACGATCTTCGGAATCTCGCCACTTTGTGCCGGGAGGATTGAAATGTAAAAGGCACAGAGAGAGCAAAACAGAAAACGTCCTATCCTCTGTGCCTCAAGCGTGTGAATCATACTTAGAACTGAACTTTCGGAGCGGTCTCAGCACCTGCCTGAGATTGAAAATATTGTTTTTGTTGAAATCCGCCGATGCCGGCAATGAACGAAGTCGGTATCGTGCGGATGGTTGCATTATACCCTTGCACGACCTCATTGAATCGTTTGCGCTCGACCGCAATTCTGTTCTCTGTTCCTTCCAATTGTGATTGAAGTTGCAGGAAGTTCTCATTGGCTTTCAAATTCGGATATTGCTCGACCGTTACAAGCAGCCGCGATAATGCCGAACCTAATTGTCCCTGACTTTGCTCGAATCGCTGGAACGCCTGCGGATCATTCAACAACTGGGGGGAAAGCGTCACTTGTGTTGCCTTTGCGCGTGCTTCAATAACTGCCTGCAATGTTGATTTTTCAAAATTTGCGACACCTTGTACGGTGGCAACAAGGTTTGGAATGAGATCCATTCTCCGTTGGTATTGATTTTGTACTTGCGCCCACGATCCGTTCACGCTTTCATCGAGCGTGACCAAGCCGTTGTATTTCCCCACACCCCACATCAAAACCATAATGAACAGAACAAAAACAATTCCAAGTGCTATCAGAACTTTTTTCATTTCACTCTCCTTTTATAAATTCATATTGAATATACTGAAACCGTTTCTCATAAGACAGACAAAGACCATATCACGAAATTGTCAGTCTTTCAGCAATGCACGGGATATAACAATCCTCTGGATCTCTGACGTTCCTTCATAAATTTCTGTGATCTTCGCGTCGCGCAGATACCGTTCAACTTTGTATTCACGAACATAACCATATCCACCGTGAATTTGAATTGCTTCCAGAGCGGATTTGACTGCAATCTTTGAAGCAAATAGTTTCGCCATCGCCGCTTGTTTGCCGAATGGTTGTCCTGCATCCTTCAGCACAGCCGCCTGGTACGTGAGCATACGTGCTGCTTCGATTTCCGTTGCCATGTCGGCAAGCTTAAATTGAATTGCCTGCAGATGTGCAATCGGTTGATCGAATGCCTTCCGTTGCTTCGAATATTCCAGCGAAGCATCCAAACTCGCTTGCGCAATCCCAAGTGCTTGCGCAGCAATTCCAATTCGTCCTCCTTCAAGCGTCATCATCGCAAATTTAAATCCGAATCCTTCGTCGCCGATTCTGTTTGCAACGGGCACTTTGACATTTTCAAATAGGAGCGAGACTGTATCCGAACTCCTGATACCAAGTTTTCGCTCTTTCTTGCCATACGTAAAACCGGGCATTCCTTTTTCTACGATAAAAGCACTGATCCCTTTGGAACCTTTGGATGGATCGGTTTGTGCCATGACAAGTACATAATCGGCTGTCGTACCGTTCGTTATCCAATTTTTTATTCCATTCAATACGTAATGATCGTCATCTTTCACCGCAATGGTATGTTGGTTCGTCGCATCACTTCCCGCTTCCGGTTCGGACAATGCAAATGCACCGAGTTTTTTTCCTTGTGCAAGCGGGAGAAGATATTTTTGCTTTTGTTCTTCTGTACCATATTTGTTGAGTCCGTAGCACACGAGTGAATTATTGACAGACATGATAACGCCGCACGATGCGTCAACGCGCGAAATCTCCTCCATGGCAATCACGTAACTGAGGGAATCGAGCCCGGCTCCGCCGTATTGTTCCGGGACCATCATTCCCATAAAGCCGAGTTCACCAAGTTGTTTTATTTCATCGGTAGGAAATATTTCTTTTTCGTCTCGTTCATCGCAGGATTTAGATATGATATCGGTTGCAAATTGCCGCGCAGTTTCGCGGATCATTTTGTGGGTTTCGTTGAGTTCGAAGTTCATTCATTCCTCATGATTCATCGCAGCATCAGCGTCTGTCATGTTTTGACGTGAGCGTGAAATGCAACGGAGTATTCTACTTCAGTTGTGGGTATTCGTAAAATCCTTTACCGCTCTTTCTGCCGAGGTGTCCTGCAGCCACCATTTTTTTCAACAGCGGGCAGGGACGATATTTTGAATCGCCAAGTCCTTCGTGAAGCACATTCATGATGGAGAGACAGACATCGAGTCCGATAAAATCAGCGAGCGTCAACGGTCCCATCGGATGATTCATGCCGAGTTTCATCACCGTGTCGATCGCTTCCGGTGTGGCAACTCCTTCCATAGCACAATACATCGCTTCATTCAGCATCGGCAAAAGAATCCTGTTGGAAATAAAACCGGGATAGTCGTTCACTTCAACAGGTACTTTTTCGATCTTCCCCGCTAATTCTTTTATTGCGGCGTACGTTTCATTTGAGGTTGCAAGACCGCGGATCACTTCGATCAGTTTCATGACCGGAACAGGATTCATGAAATGCATCCCGATCACTTGCCGGGGGCGTTTGGTGACGGCAGCGATCTCAGTGATCGAAATGGACGAAGTATTGCTGGCAAGAATCGCATGGGCGGGCGCATTCGCATCAACGGTGCGGAACACATCGAACTTCACTTGCGGATTTTCCGTCGCCGCTTCGATGACGACATCAGCACTCTTCACCGCATCAGAAAGAACGAGCGACGGCTTGATATTTGCAAGAGTGCTTTTCTTCTGATCTTCTGTCAATGCTCCTTTTTTAATTTGGCGATCGAGATTTCCGCTAATCGTTTTCAATCCCCGATCGAGAAATTCCTGTTTGATATCATTGAGAGTAACTGCATAGCCATATTGAGCGAACACGTGAGCAATTCCGTTCCCCATCGTGCCGGAACCGATGACGGTGATGTTTTTTATTAGCATAGTTTTTCTTTCCTATATTTGTCATTCTGAGTCCCGACCTGCCTGCCGGCAGGCAGGCGTTTTTTGTCGGGGCGAAGAATCCAGAAATGGGATGCTTCGACTCCCTCGTCAAAAAAATGACTCGGTCGCTCAGCATGACCACGATTTAGATCATCTCGATGACGACGCTGCTCGCTTCGCCGCCGCCGATACATATTGCAGCGAGTCCGCGTTTCATATTCCGCTGCTTTAGTGCATGAAGCAACGTGACAAGAATCCGAGCCCCACTTGCACCGATCGGATGCCCGAGTGCCACAGCCCCTCCATTAACATTCACTTTATTGACATCGATACCGGCGATTTTATTTACCGCCAATGCAACCAAAGCAAATGCTTCGTTGACTTCAAAAAGATCTATCTTATCGAGTGTAAGATTTGCCTTCTTCAATACTTTCGGAATGACATCTGCCGGAGCGGTTGTAAAGCGTTCGGGATTCTTGGCAGCAGATGCTTGCGCAACAATGCGCGCGATCGGCTTCAGATTTAATTCTTTCGCCTTTTCTGCAGACATTAGCACCAATGCAGCAGCGCCGTCATTGATCTTTGAAGAATTCGCCGCTGTTGCAGTTCCTTCTTTTGAGAATGCAGGTTTCAACTGAGGAATCTTGTCAAAATTAGTTTTCATCGGCTCTTCATCCTCTTCAACAAATGTCACTTCCCCCTTTTTTCCTGCAACTCCAACTTTCACAATTTCATCTTTGAACCGTCCCGACTTCATCGATTCTTGTGCACGTTTGTAACTCAGAATTGCAAACTCATCCTGTTCCTGACGTGACACTTTGCATTCCACTGCTGTTTCATCCGAAAAATTTCCCATAGCGGAATTCTTGTACGCATCAAGCAATCCGTCTTTCATCATTGCATCCTGAATTTCGCCGCTCCCCATTTTGTACCCGAATCGCGCTTTGTCCAGAAGGAATGGCGCGTTCGACATACTCTCCATCCCGCCGGCAACGATCACATCCGCATCACCGATCTGAATCGCCTGCGCTGCAAGCATCACTGATTTTAATCCGGAGCCGCAAACTTTATTGACGGTCATGCATTCAACCGAACTCGGCAATCCGGCATAGATCGCTGCTTGTCGTGCCGGTGCCTGACCGACACCCGCTTGAATCACATTCCCCATGATCACTTCATTGACTGATTCCTTCGCAACGTTTGTACGTTTAAGTGATTCTTCAATTACTATTGCACCAAGTTTCGGAGCCGGAAGCGAACTTAGTGTTCCGCCGAACGATCCAATCGGTGTTCGGCACGCACTGACGATGACAACTTCTTTCATGGTGATTTATCCTTTCAATGGACAAAAATTACCCAGAATTAGCCGATTTTCCAAAACAAAAAAGCCATCCTTCAGGATGGCTTCGTATTGTTAACTATTCATCGACTTTAGGAACTCTTTGTTCGACTTCGTTCCTCTCAATTTCTCAAGCAGGAACTCCATCGCTTCCACAGGATTGAACTCATTAAGGAATTTACGGAGTATCCAGACTCTGTTGAGTTCGTCTTCAGGCATGATAATTTCCTCACGTCGAGTGCCGGAACGATTGACATCCACAGCTGGGAATACACGCCGGTCGGCAAGTTTCCGGTCAAGCACGATTTCCATATTGCCGGTCCCCTTGAACTCTTCGAAGATAACTTCATCCATCCTGCTACCGGTTTCAACAAGTGCGGTGGCAATGATCGTCAGACTTCCGCCCCCTTCAATGTTACGCGCTGCCCCAAAGAATCTCTTCGGTCTGTGCAACGCCATCGCATCAACACCACCGGAGAGAATTTTCCCGGAGTGTGGAACAACAGTGTTATGTGCGCGCGCAAGACGAGTGATACTATCAAGTAGGATCACCACATCGTGTTTTGCCTCTACCAATCTTTTTGCTTTTTCAATCACCATGTCGGCAACCTGCACGTGACGTTCCGGTGGTTCGTCAAATGTGGATGCGACAACCTCTGCCGTTACGTTCCTCTCCATATCGGTAACTTCTTCCGGACGTTCGTCAATCAGCAGCATCAATAACTTCACATCGGGGCTATTGCGGGCAATACTGTTCGCAAGTTTTTGGAGCATGATTGTCTTTCCCGCTTTAGGCGGTGAAACGATCAAGCCGCGTTGGCCTTTGCCGACCGGTGCAAGCATATCCAATATGCGCATTGAATATTCACCCGGAGCCGTTTCCAATTTAATTCGCTCTTCCGGATACAGGGGGGTGAGATTATCAAATAATACACGTTCACGTATTCTTTCAGGATCCTCTCCATTCACAGCCTCAACACGGAGCAGAGCAAAGAACCGTTCACCTTCTTTTGGAGGTCTTACCTGCCCACTGACCGTATCGCCTGTTCGTAAAGCGAATTTCTTGATCTGAGAAGGTGAGACGTAAATATCGTCCGGCGACGGCAGATAATTATAGTCAACCGAGCGAAGGAAGCCGTATCCGTCCGGCAGTACTTCCAGCACCCCTTTGCTGAATGTCTGTCCATCCTTCTGGCTTTGGGCTTCGAGAATTTTGAAGATGAGTTCTTGTTTGCGGAGATCGCTGACGCCGCTGAGTCCTAAATCTTTGGCGATCTTGTTGAGGTCGGAAATTTTTTTGGACTTTAATTCAGAAATGTCCATTGGCATAAATGAAGAGAACCTCCCCTTGGAAGTGAATAGGTATACTGTTGGTGATGAAAATTGTTTGTTGAAAAAATTAAGCGCTACGAGGCAACTGATAGTTTGTGTTGGAGTTTGTTATGATCCGTTGAATAAAAACGATTTTGTGTGGATTAGCTACTAGGAATGTATACCGAACTGTTGATAAGGTATAGGAATTCAGTTTTAATGTCAAGCAATATTTTAGATTTTTAGTTTTGTAATCGCTTCACCAACAAGATAATGTGAACCGGTGACGGTAAGAAGTCCATGTTTGCCTGCCAACTTTCTTCCCAATGACAGTGCGCTCGGAACCGATTCCGCAAAGTGCACATTAAGATTTTGAGCGGCATATATTTTGAATAATTCTTTCGCCGGTAAAGCACGTTCAACATTTGGCTGTGTGATGACCAATTCAGCTTTTAATTTTTTCAATTCCCTCCCAATTGATCTGTAGTCCTTATCCTTCATAACGGCAAAAACAACAACATGTTTTTTGAACGAAAGTCGTCTGATCTCCCGCACTAAGGTTTTAATTCCGTCTGGGTTGTGTGCAACATCCAACAAGATTGCCGGTTTAGAATTAATAAATTCGAATCGTGCTCGCAGCCCGGACAATTGCGATGTCAATTCCAATCCCTTGCGGATAGCATTGTCTCCGATCAAAAAGTGTTTGCTTGCAACGATGCTTGCTGCAACCGCGCATCGTGCATTCATCGTTTGGTGCTTTCCTTTCAATTGCACTGTCACATTTTTGGGAAGATGAACTCTATTTGCATAAAGGACTGTTGAATGGACTTCTTTTGCTCTGTTGAGAACCACAGACCGCGCACTGTTCGATAGCATGCCAATCACAACGGGAATATGATCCTTGATTATGCCGGCTTTTTCCGCCGCAATAGAAGCGACTGTTTTGCCCAAGTGCTCGGTATGATCTTTGCCGATTGATGTTATGACCGACACCAGGGGCGTAATTACATTCGTTGAATCTAATCTTCCCCCCAATCCTGTCTCAATTACTGCAACATCTATCTTCTGATCGGCAAAATATTTGAACGCCATTGCCGTTGTTGCTTCAAAAAAAGTCGCCTTCAATCTGTGAATTTGTGGTCTTAGTTTTTTTGTATATTTCACAACATCTGCATCTGAAATCATTTTTCCATTGATTCGGATTCGTTCGTTGAATGTAACCAGATGTGGGGATGTATATAGTCCTACCTTGTATCCTGCCGCGGTTAGAATTGCCGCAATCATTGAGGAGGTGGATCCTTTTCCGTTCGTTCCGGCAACATGAATAGATTTGAACATCGTGTGGGGATTATCCACAAAGCGCAACAACGAGCGGATGTTGCGAAGTCCGAACTTCATCCCGAATTTGTGGAGAGAATAGAGATAGGAAAGAGTCTCTTGCATGAAAGATCAGGTTTGCATTCTACAGCCAACTATCGATGATGGAGATTGTTTTGTTTGTCTGAAGCGTACCAATTATTTTTCCAACGTCGTCAATGTCGTTCTTTTGGCAGTATTGTTTTATTCCTTCAGCAACAGTAATGCCTGTGGAAGGGTTGACGAAGTTGGCAGTTCCGATTTGGACCATCGATGCCCCGACAATGAAAAATTCTACCGCATCTTCCCAACTGCAGATGCCGCCGATCCCGATGACAGGAATTTTCACTGCGTTGCGGGTTTCATATACTTTTGCCAGCGCGATCGGTTTTATTGCCGGACCGGATAATCCGCCGGTCGTTGTCGCAATCTTTGGCTTGCGCGCATTGATATTGACTGACATCCCAATGAGTGTATTGATGACCGAAACGGCATCGGCACCTTCTGATTCACAGACGCGGGCAAATTCTGAAATATGAGTCACATTCGGTGTCAGTTTGATGATAAGAGGTTTTTGAGTTCTTCGCCGAAGTTCCTTCGTTATGCGACCGACTAATTTCACATCGGTCCCAAAACTCAATCCTCCTTCTTTCACATTCGGACAGGAAACGTTGATTTCGAATCCGTGGACGCCGGACAGTGGTTCAAGCATCTCAAGAACAGAACAATATTCCTCAATACTGCTTGCAGCGATATTGGCGATGATGATCGTATTGTGTTTTCTTAAAACCGGAATTTTATCGGAGATGAATTTCTCAACACCAATGTTCGCTAATCCGATGGAATTCAACATTCCGCTCGCTGTTTCAGTGATACGGGGATTCGGGTTTCCATCACGCGGCTTCATTGAAAGAGATTTGGTAACAATGCCACCGAGCTTGCCGATATCAACAAGGTCGGACACTTCATCGCCATATCCGAAGGTTCCTGAAGCAACAAGAACGCGGTTCTTGAATTCTACATTCTTCAGTTTAAAAGATTCAATCATTGCAATTTTACCGTCCGGGTTTCAAATATAGTCCCCTCTTTGCAAACGAGCGCATATTTCTTTGTTCCGCCGTTCGTTTCAATGTTGCAACCCTGGCACAATCCTATACCGCATGCCATATCGGTTTCCAACGAAGCGTAACAATCGCTGTTCCGGTTGTTCGCAAATTCCGCAACAGCTTTCATCATTCGTGTGGGACCACAGATGAAGAAGCGTGTCTTTCCATAGTCATGCTTCTTAAAATCATCTTTAACAAGATCAAGAACAGTTCCGTGGAAGCCATCACTTCCGTCATCCGTTGAAATATTTACATTCTTCAACCCTTTTGTCACAATTAATTCTTTGTGTCGAGCGCCAAGGTAGGTTGTTATTTTTTTATCTGAAGGAAAATGTTTCGTAAGAAAAGGGAATGGTGCCACACCGATCCCTCCTCCTACGAAGATTGCAGTGTCATACTCTCCGTTTGCAAATGTCAGAAAGTCGTTTCCACAAGGACCCAGAATATCAATCGTATCCCCCTTACGCTTTTTTGCAAGGACTCGAGTACCTGTTCCGATCACGTTAAAAACGATCGATATTTTATTGCCATCAATGTTAAAAATACTGAACGGACGGCGGAGCAGAGGAAAGTTATTATCTACCCTGATATTAATAAACTGCCCTGGCTTTGCAACTGAAGCGAGATAATCGGAAGTAAATGTAAGTTCAAGAATTTCGTTAGTAAGACATTCAAAAGAATGAATCGGTACAATTTCCTGTCTCATATCTTTTCCCGTGGCGTGGCGGAAAGAGTATCCGGTTTTACTGTATGCGGTTTCACGAGAGAATCCGGTTGAATCGTCTGCGGGATATGCATTGAATCTTGTTGTGCAGTGCGCGGCTTCAACGCAGATTCTTTCATCTCTTTCTCTTTTTGTTCCTTTAATTTCTCTTCTTCGATAAGTTTTTGTTTTTCCTGCTCGATACGTTTCTGTTCGTTGTCATATTCAGTGATCTTAGGACGCACCACAGTCGCATACTGTGAAGACGGGTACCGTGCGATCAAACGTCTGTACACTGCCAAAGCACTATCAGGGTTTCGTATCGAATTCTCATAATGCCAACCGGCAGTAAACATCGCTTTGGGAGTTAACGGAGATGACGAATGTTTCTCAACGACCTCTTTATACGTTTTAATCGCTCCTATAAAATCATTGGCGTCGGCAAATGCTTCGGCTCTGTCGAGAAGTTCAATCACTGTGTCTTTCTGAATTTCAACAATGGGAATTCCAAGAATTTTTCGCGATTCCTGTGCATATGGAGATGACGGATATGACGATATAATCAACGAATGAATTGAATCACGAACGGCTTGAGGTCTTTCTTTAATGGTACGATAGATTTCCGCAATCGTATATAACGCACGGGGGGCAAATTCGCTTTGTGGATAGTTCATCACAACTTGATCGAACCAATACAATGCTGAATCCGGTACCGGCAACTCGAGGAAAAAAAGACCACCCAACTCAAACTTCGTTCTGATAATAGAACGTTGAAGCGAATCTAATAATTGTTTGAAGGCAAGATCTTTCGCTATCTGTGCTTTTATTTTTGTTGAATCAAACGGAGGAATGCTGTCCTTTTTTGCTTCGCCTTTCTTCACCGGTTTGGTGGCTTTGCGGGATTTTGGATCGATTATTTCTGTAATTGTAGAATCTTTCAATTGCAGCGAAACGGAGTCACTTGCCGCTGTTCTCACAGAATCATCTTTTTCCCTTTGACGTTTTGTTTGCGCTATTAAAGAATCGAATCGAATAAGGTCCTTATTATAAGTATCATATTTTGTGAAGACTTCAAATTTTTGAGATGCTTCCTGAGTAATTTTTGATGAAGGAAATTCTGATTTTGCTTTTCCATAATACACGCGTGCTGAATCATACCTGCGGTCCACACGTTCATAGATTTGCGCCAATGCAAAATAGGATTTAGCAGATTCATCCGTTCTTACGAAAGTCGTATCGATATACCGGTACTTTTCCATCGCGCCGATCCGGTCACCTTGCGCCAAAAGGGCGTTTGCGATCTCAAAATGGATCGATGCATAGAATTCAGTGTTCTTGGTGTCTTCCAGCATAGATTCCATCATTTCGACCGCTTCTGAAAATTTTTCACGTTGAACAAGCGTCCGCGCCTTCGCCAGATCTGCGGAGAACAGCAGAGTGTATCCCGGTTCATAATCACTCACTTTTTCATATTCTGCTTCTGCTTTCTCATAGAGTTTGAGATTTTCTAAACATTGAGCAATTTGAAATTGGGTATGGGCTTGTTGTTCTTCGTCATCGACCATTGGTAGCGATTGAGAATAGAATTTTTCTGCAAGTTCAAAATTATTCTGTGAGAGATAAAATTGACCAAGTTCGTACGCCGCCATTCCCGCTATATTCTCATCGGTCGCAATTGTTTTTTCAAGAAGTTCCTCCAAACGTTTCACACCTTCGGTGATTTTCTTTTGACGTAAAAAACTTCTTCCTAAAAAGAGTGTCGATTCATCAATAAGATCGCTTTCGGGAAATTTCACCGATAACTCTAAAAATTTTCTTTCAGCCCGAACGTTATCTTCCAGATAAAAATATGCTTTTCCTATCATTAACAGAGCATCATCCACCCATTTTGATGTCGGATAAAAGGAAAGCACTTTAGAATTTTTTTCAATCGATGAGGTAAATTTAGTCCGGGCTGTGGAAGGGACGGAGAATTGTCTGCCCGGCACAGGTTTTTCTCGAAATTCTTTTTGAGCGGCGATCACTTCCTCTTCAGCTTCATCGAATGCGCGCTGTGCATTATAAAATGTATTGAAATACGAAATGGAATTCGTATATCGCTGTTTTACGAAGTCTGCCGTGGGATTGTAAACGAAGCATCCGGAAAAAAAAAGAGTCAGTCCAAAAATGCCGAGAAACGCCGCTAGATTTTTCATACTCATCTGTCTAAAAATAGTCAAAGGTTCGATGCAATTCAACGTTAAACTTCTTTTATGACGTGTTTGTCCAACACGCAACAAACGACCCCGAATTATTCAATCTCACGAAGGAGGCTCTATGAAAACAATGTTGGTAGCTCTTTTACTGTTCACCGCTTCATTCGCATTTGCGAATCCAAATAATCCGCCGGATCGACCTCAACGGATGCAGTTGATGGAAGATCTTAAACTAACTGACGCACAAAAAGACCAGTTTGAAAAAATCTCCTACGAAACGGAGAAAAAACAGATCGAACTACGATCCAAACTGGAGTCGGCACAACTTGACGTACGCCGTCTCATGGATGCAGACAATCCCGATAAGACAGCGATCGAGAAAAAATTCAATGACATCGCTTCAGCTCAAACAGCGATGAAGATGAATCATTTCAACGGCTGGTTTGAAAAGAACAAAGTGCTGACACCTGAGCAGCAAAAAATCTGGAAAAAAGCGATGCACCAAAGAATGAAAATGTCGCATCGTGCAATGCGCGAAGTCAAAAATGAACGCATGCCGATGATGGAACGACGTCAAATCCATCGTATTGATCGTGACTGAAATAGAATACTGCTTTTATAATGATTGGGCGGTTCATCCGCCCTTTTTTATTGTAGCAAGTTTGGCAGGTTATCTCGGTTTGATTGTTGGACGGATGTCAATTTCACTCACGTTCACACGATTCGGCATGGTGAGCGCAAAGAGTACGGTCTCTGCTACATCTTCAGGTTGAATAATTTCCGGCTGATCTCGTTCCTTATCTGCAAAATGTGTATTGACCGAGCCGGGGCATATTGTCACGACACGAATATTATGATCTCTAACCTCCAGCATCAATGAACGCCCAAATCCAATCAACCCCCACTTTGTTGCAGAATAGACAGATCCGCCGGCAAAAGAATTTTTTCCTGCAAGTGATGCAATGTTGATGATTTCTCCCCTCTTTTGTTTAATCATCGTTGACAACACTTCACGACTGGACAAAAACACACCTTTCAAATTAACATTCATCATCGCTTCATAATCAGCCGTCTTCATATCGATCACATTCGTGTATACACCAACGCCCGCATTGTTGATCAGGATATCGATTGTGCCGAAATGCGTGAGCGTTTCGAGTACAAGATTCTTTACAGAATGTTCAGATGTTACGTCGGTGGGAATCGCCCGCGCAATCCCACCCATTTTTTCAATTTTCAATTGCAATGAAGTGAGCGCTTCCGAATTCCTTGCGGCGAGCACGACACTGACACCCTCTTTTGCCAACGTCACAGCTATTTCACTTCCAATACCTTTGCTTGCACCTGTAACGAT
>JACPGG010000072.1:19139-34633 GCA_016182545.1 Ignavibacteriales bacterium | reverse complement strand
TTGCAATCGATGAAGGATTCGCTCGGCGTGCGCGACGTTGAATTCGTGTACGTCGACAAGATCGATTTTAAAAAAACAAAATTCTTGTTGAACGAAGCGGCAAGGAAGCAGACCGAACTTACAAGAGTGAATAAAGAAATCGCAGCGTTGAATGCTGCGCTTGGAGAGAGCGAATAATGCTGACGCCGAAATACATCCTCACAATCGCATCGATATGCAGCAGCATGCTGTTCCTTCCCGGTATCGATCTCATCCTCTCCGGAGTACTCATCTTTATGTTCGGTGCAATCTCGGTCATCGTGAATTTATTCTTCTTCTGGGGTCCGCTCCGGAAGATCTTGTTCAAAGAACTTCTCTCACAATTTTATTTGCAGCTCTATCATAACGATGAGTTCATCGACTTCCTGGTAGAGAAACGCAACGCACGAAAGAATAAAAATCCATGAATCTGACAGATAGAACATTGGTGATACGCGCGACACAGATCGTTCCGGGAACTGTGCCCGGAGAGATCCAGGTCGTACCATTCGGTATATGGAAAGCGTATAAAGGAGCCGGTGGAAAATTAGTCGAGTTTGAAGTGACGAAAGAACTCGGTTTAAAGGCAGTTCAATACCATCAGCAATTCAACCAACGGTATCCGCAGCGTGATCTTCCCATCGATTACGAACATCAGACGCTTCAAGGAGGCGAGGCTCCGGCCGCCGGATGGTACAAAAATATATTTCTGAAAAGCGACGGCATCTATACAAAGGTGAAGGAGTGGACAAAGAAAGCAGAACAATATCTGCTTAATAAAGAGTACCGCTACCAATCGCCGGTATTGCTCTTCAATGATGTGGACGGCGAGACCGGCGAGCCGATCCCGCTGTGGATCTCTTCCATCGCGTTGACGAATTCGCCATTCGTGAACGGCATCGCACCGGTCGTTGCAAAAGAGAATGCACATTCGACAATTATCTATTTAACAGATTCTATTTCACAACCAACAGAAGGAGATACAACAATGTTAGAAAGAATTCTGACGCTCTTCGGACTTGCAAAGGATGCAACGTACGAAACCGTTGAACAAAAGTTCAACGACATGAAAAATTCGATCCAAACTGTCGCTGCGAAATACAAAGCAGCGATGAACGAGATCGGACTGAAGGACGACGCTTCGACCGACGACGTGAAGGCGTTCTCGGCAAAAGTAAAATCGATCTTCACAGAACTCGGTATCGAATCGACCGCAGAACTGCCTGCGATCAAAGCAGCAATCGTTGCAGCGAAAGGAAACGCAGCGCAGCAGATCGATCTGAAGGATTATGTGAAGAAATCGGATTTCGATATGGTGCAGTTGCAATTGAAAGAACGTGACTTCACCGATCTGATCGGCCGCCACACACAACGCGGCGCCGTGCTGCCGGCAGAGATCGACGATCTTAAAAAAGATGTGATGGAGAATCGTATCTCGTGCAAGGATCTGAATGACCGGTTGACGAAACGTGCGGACTATTCGCTGGTGCCCCTGAAAGAGATCGAAGCGAAAAATATAAAACCGGCAACAACGATCATTGACGCCGCAGTGCTTGAGGTATCAGCGAAGGCGGGCGTGAGCAGAGAAGATATTGAGAAGTACGGGAAGTGATCCTCCCGCGAGTCCCGATAATAAAACAATCAGGACTTGCTTAGGATGACACGAATTTTATTTCACAATTATTAAAGGAGTAAATCACAATGAAACAGGTTCTTGATGTATTCAAAAAAATCTTTTCCGGTCCAAGACTGATCGTGATGTTATTGATCGGTGCTGCGATGACGCTCGATTATATATTTGCATCGACGCTCGGAGCATTCTCGCTGGATTATTGATGATCCAAAAGGAATTAGTAATCGAAGCACTGAAGAGCGAGAAGGGAAATACAGAACATGCAAAGTGAAAGGCGGTGTGAAGATCTATGCGGGAAGCCAGGTATGCGTTGATGCAAACGGATTAGCACAACCTGCCGCCGATACTGCAGGATTGATATTTGTCGGTCGTGCTGAAAATCAAATCGACAATACTGCAGGTGCTGACGGCGATATTTCGATCTCAGTTAAACGCGGCACGTTTAATTGGGGTGCGACCGGAATGACCGATGCAAATGTCGGTGACGCTGTATTCATTCTCGACGATCAGACAGTCGGTATTGCAAGCGGATCGGCTCAGAAGATCTTTGCAGGCGTGATCGCTGAAGTTGTTTCTGCGACCTCAGTATGGGTAGAACAGGATGCAACGCTTCTTTCGTACGCTCGGACCGCATCAGCAATTTCCCTGGTGGGAACGGCAAACGCGGACGGCACATACGGTGCTGAGGAAGCGACGCTCATCAACGAGATCAAAGCGAACTTCAATGCGCTGCTCGTTGCGTTGCAGAACGCCGGTATCGTGAAGCCGTAACTGAATTTGTAATCAACTTTCAAAAACTAATCAAGGAGATAACAGCAATGAAAAAGATTTTTTCGCAAACGGTCGGAGTGATAGTAACGCTGATGGCGTTCCTCGTCGCTTCGGTTGTTCCGGCGATTGCCGACCCCGGGAAAGATTTCGGCTTCGGACACGGGGTTTCGTTACTCGGAATGTTTGTGGTTGGTATGGTCGTTAATGCAGCAAATTTGAATGCACTATATATCACCTACAAAACGGTTTTCAATAAAGCATTCCAGGCGACCGAACCGCAATATACAAAGATCGCAATGGTCGTTCCTTCAACGACGCAGGTTGAAGTTCACGAGTGGCTCGGTGCATTCCCCAAAATGCGTGAATGGATAAAGGAACGAAAAATCTCCAACATCAAAGGATTCAAGTGGAGCATTGAGAACAAAGACTGGGAATCGACTGTTCAGGTTCCGCGTAACTCGGTTGAGGATGATACGCATGGTTTATTTACCAACATGTTCTCTTCGATGGGTGGTGCCGCAAAATCCCATCCCGACGAGATTGTGTTTAAACTCCTGAATGATGGATTTACGGCAAAGGGGTATGACGGTAAAGCATTCTTTGCAACAGATCATGAAGGCGGTTCAAATAAAAGCACGGCTGCGCTGACTTCAACAAGTTACGGCGCCGCTATCGCTGCAATCGGCCGCATGAAGAATGATCAAGGTCAACCAATCTTCAACGGAACTGAAAAACTGACGCTTGTGACCGGACCGGAATTGGAAAGTACCGGAAGAAAAATTCTCAACGCGGAATATCTTTCTGTTGCAAATGGTTCGACGGAGAACAACATCTGGAAAGGATCTGCTGATTATGTAAAGTCAGCGCAGATCACAAGCGCGACGGCTTGGTTTATCTTGGTAGAAGCCAATGGTATAAAGCCGTTGATCTTCCAGGAGCGAAGAAAGCCTACGTTCCTGGCGTTGTTCAGTCCCACCGATCCGAATGTATTCAACTTCAAAGAGTTTTTGTTCGGAGCGGATTCCCGCGACAACGCGGGATACGGACTGTACCATTTTGCACACGGTTCCACAGGAGCCGCATAATTTAAGAATGTTATGCCGTCCTCCCCTGCGGCATGACTTCTCCAGGGCGTGTCCGGTGAATAACTGGGCACGTTCTCTAACCCCCTCTGTCCGACGTGTGTCGGACATCTCCCCCTTGACAGGGGGAGAAAGGAAAATGAAATGAGTTATTGCACACAAACAGGCGTTACACCCGGAGACATCGTTCCGCAGCGAATGAGCGAGGGGCAACTATTAAAGATCACGACGGACGATGACGATCCATTGAATATCGATCAGGGAATTATCGACCGAGCGATTGCCGATGCGGATGAATTGATCAACGGGTATTGCGCGTTGAAATATTCCGTTCCTTTTTTACCGGTGCCGGGCAGAGTGAAAACCGGATCGGCGAGGATCGCAACATTCTTTTTATTTGAACAAGCGGCGGCGCGGGTAGGTATGCCTGATTCTGTGCGTGATGCGTTTGATGATGAGGTTGCATTCTGGAAAGATGTTGCAAAAGGTGTTGCTTCTCTCGGTATCGATCCTCCTCCGGCAAACAACAGTGTGACAAATGCAAAAGTTAAAAGCAATGATCGTCTCTTCACTCGCGATTCGATGAAAGGTTTCTAATGAACACTCCGGTACACGAGCGAAGGCGGTTGCAACGATATGACAAGAGATCGTCCGAGCGCTCTGTATCCGGAGTCTATAACTTATGCTGATCATTCCCGGTGGATATAAAAAAATAGAATTCGACGAGAACATTGATTTCTCGACGGCGATTGAAATTGAAAAAGTGCTGAAGGAAGGAACGCAATTGACGCCGGGAACGCCGACGGAAATCTTCTCGCAGAATTTACCGGGCTCGGTGTTGAAGCGGATGGATGTGAACATTCGCAGCGCAGATAACTATGACAGTATAGGATCTGCATATCAACGATTGAAGGCAGCGGAGGAAAGCAGGACGGTTGTTCATTTCAAATTTACGCTGCTGAACGGGTATCTCTTTTATTTGTACAACGTGCACGTGATCACCTGGAGAGAGATGAAGGAAGTTTACAAGTTCAATGCACTGCATGTATTTGGAATTGCGCTTGCTGATACTGAAGCACTTTTATACTCGCTGGCAAGTGGCTCGTGGAATATGGCGAGTGAAAATGTCTATATGAATTCCGAAACGTTGTTCATGAATCAAGATTGAAAGTAAAGTCAAATGCCACGTCAAATAATAAATAATACACAAGTTAATCCGGACACGCCGAAAGCTGCGTCCGATCTGATTAACTCAATGACTGCAGAGTTGTACGATAACCACGTTGCGCTGGTCGACTCCGGATCGGCGAATGCAAAAGTTGTTGCGATGACGGTCGCTCCGGGAGCGTATTATGAAGGAATGCATTTTACTTTCATCAACCTTGTAGCGAATACCGGTGCAGCAACAATTAATGTCAACACTCTCGGTGCCATTGCACTTAAAAAGAACAGCGGAGTCGACGTCGCTTCGGGAGATCTCGTTGCAGGCGGCGTGTATGAAGTGATAAAGAAGGGTGCGAATTTTGTCGCTCTCAATTTAGGCGAAGGGACCGGAGGAGGAAGCGCAGCGGTGCCGTTAATGGCGGGGAAAATAATTTCAGGATACATCGAAGTCTTGAGCGTCGACAATCCTAATTTCACAGCGGATATAAAGGTTGCCCCGGGTACAAAAGTGCAAATGGATTACCATAAGAAGGGCGGGATCATCGATCTCGTGGCGGGGACGTTCCAACTCGTGCTTGCCAATGCTGATGATTGGGTTCTCTATACGAACTTCACCGGGAATCTCGCCGTTGCACGTGAAGCGAATTTACCGACGGGAGATTATGTTACGCTCATGCGTTCTGTAACGTGGTACGGGAACTTCAACCTCAAACCGATCCTTCCTACAAATCATTATTTCCCGTTGAACAATGAGTTCACGTACACTAACACGGAACGCGTTTCGCATATTGAAGCGTCGGACTTTGGTACTGTCGGTGATGATGCAACTTCCAACAACGATGCGTTTGCAAAGATCGCTCTCGTTTGTTATTTCCTCTTTCAGAGTAATCAACCTGTGCGGGTCCATTTGAAGAATGGAACGTATAGAATTTCCGCAGGGGTGAATTTCCTGTCGAATGTATGGTTGACCGGACAAAGCAAGTCGGCAACAAAAATAAAATCGGTCACTCCGGAAGCGCCTCCAACGGTGAATATCTCGGATGTTATGTCGCTGACGTTCCTTGATGTTAAGGTCGGCGATTACAGTGTCGGTACCACTTTTGAATACAATGATTGCTTGTTCAATACGACCAGTGCGAATGCCGGATTCTATCATGTGTACTTAGGAGCCAACGCTTTTGACGCATCCTATAAATTCACCGACTGCGAATTTACGTACGGTACAATCTATGCAGGACTTTGGCTACACAAAGCAAGATCGTTCTCTATCAAAGGATGCAGTTTTGCAGGCGATGCGTGGCACAATCTGCGTGTTGTTCCTTCTGAAGATTATGAACTTGGCATAGCCGAGGTTCTTGCAAACAAAGTAACAGGCGGTACGACAGGAATATTTTTCGGTTCGAACCGCGTTCGACCGATTGAAGGAATCATTGTGGAAAACAATGTGTGCACGCAACAGAAGGAAGAAAGTATCTCATTCGATGGTTTCGGAAACAACGCCGGACTTTGCCCCGTTATTGCGAACGGTACGATCGTCAGTGCAACCAACGATGTCAGCGGACGGTTAAAGGTTGTCGTTGATATGGTGTACCATGACGGTGCGACTGCGAACCAGCCGTGCCCGATTACGCTCCGAGAAGATTGGACACGATTTTATTTTTCATTCGGCGAAGCAAGCGGCCGCGAAGGTGTCGTTGCAAAGATCGTCGCTTTTGACGACGCAACAAACACTCTTACGCTTGATCTTTACACCGATGCAGCAAACATCGATGCTGCCGGGAAGATCGGCGTTCATGCCGGTTTCTTCAATTGCAAAGTGAGGAACAATACAATCATCGGTTCAGTCGGCGTTGGAAATGCGTACGCTACAGCGTTGTCGATCTATTTAAACGTCTTTGGAATGCTGATCGAAAATAATTTTATCTCCGGATGTGCTCAAGGGATCAACCTTGCCGGTGGACTGATGCTGTCGACGTACCGGACATTGACCTACAATAATATCATAAAGAACAATACGTTCCTCGGCTGCAATGAAGTGGCAGATCCATCTGCAGCGGTGAATTTCAGAACGTATGGTTCCGACATTAAAATGTACGGTAATCAGTTTGTCAATAATACCGTGGTCGGAGGGAAATTATTATTTGAGCGTCAACAGAATTTGATCTATGACGGCAACAATATCAGCGCGGCAGCGATCACCTGGAAGCGTTGTGCGAACGCACTTCCGACAGCCGATGCATCGCAGGTCGGAAAAAGATTCATGTTGATCACCGACGATGGCAGCGGCGATCCGACAGCGATCACATATTACGTTTGCAAATTGGCGGCAAGCGTTTATTCATGGGTGGAGTTGTAGCCCTCACCCTAGCCCTCTCCCAAGGGGAGAGGGAATGTGCGTAGAATATTATGGAAAATATTGACCTTAAAGAATTTGAAAGAACGTTCGGCGATATGATCGCACGGGCGAGCAATCCGAGAAAGCCATTGACGGAAATCGGCGCGATGATGGTCTCGGAGATGCAGGAGACCATACGTGTTGAAGGGCGACCGGAACCGTGGGAAAAATCTGAAAGAGCAAAACGCGAAGGTGGACAGACACTGCGTGATACGGGAACACTGATGCGTGGAATTATTTTCGAAGTCGGTGAACGTTCCGTTGCGTCGGGTCCGACAATGATGGGAAGGAATCACATCACGGATCCGCGAGCGATGGCGTTGCTGGCTTTTGGCGGCGAAGTTCAACGTCACGCCAGATCAGAGATCCATATCCGGCACAGGAAAGAGAGCGGGCAATTCGATAAGGGACGATCTTCTTTTCGCGGCAAAGGATTTACAATCGGTGCGCACACCGCACATTACCCGGTACGGAATTACACTTACATCCCTCCGGAGAGCGGGGTGACGTTCGGGCAGATCATTCAACAGTACGTTATTGAGGGGAGATAATGCTTGCTTTAAAAGATATTGAAGATGCGTTTCTTGCCGATCAAAGGATGAATATTGCCGGCGTAAAAACTTGCGATACACATGAACGGGAGTTCGATGAAATGATTCTTGAGGAGCTAATGCCGAGAGTGCCGTTCATTCTCACGCGGTACGGCGGCACTAAACCGGATGAAGGTGAACGACATGCTGATAATTCGAGCGGGATCAAGGGGCGGGAATTTCATCTGACAATCGGTTCGGAATCGCTGCGAACAAAAAAAGAAGCGCAACGCGGGTGCTATGATATTATGGATGCATTGATCGAACGGTATGACGGATTTGTTCTCAACGTCGGCGGTTCGAGCGTTACGCTCAGTTACGATGGTGACGATCCGTTCTTTTCGAGTAAGGGATTGGTTACATACAGAATGTTTTTTAAGTGGACTGAAAATTAGGAGACACAATGCAAACAGTAAAAGGCGGTTACTCGTTTATTGAATTCGACAGCGATCCGAATTTTACCGCACCGAAAAGGATCTACAAACTTCTCAAAACCGGAACAGGGTTTACTCCTAAAACACTGACGGAGGAAATGGCTGATAATAAATCTGCCGCTGTTGCGAAAGGAGTCGATCTGTCGATCCGGAGTGCGGATGTTGATGATGGCGTTGCTTCTGCGTACGCAGCACTCAAATCTGCAGAGGAAGCACGAACACCATTGTATTTTCGGCTGGTGCATATTCTCGGCAATGAGATGATGGTGCATAATTGCGACGCTGCGTGGAGCGAGTACGTTGCACCGAATGCAACATCACAAGTGCAAAATGATTTTAAGCAGGAAGGGACCGGAAGCGAGTTGCTCGTGTTCTCCGGACCCGTTGCCGGCGATGCGCTTATTGCGAGTGCAATTGTCGATGTCGATCTCACCGAAGTGATGGTGCTGAAGGTGTGGGTCAGCACGTGGCTGGCAAAAGCTGCGAACGATCTGAAATTGATGCTTGCCGATAACGTTGACTGGATAGAAACAATTCCTCTCCCCGCACTGAGAGCCGGACGGCTCTGGGAAGATATTCCTGTCGTGTTATTGAATCCTGCTGCACTGCCGGACATCGTTTCGATTGGAATAAAATCTGCCGCTGGTGTCGGTGCACCCGACCGGATAGAGATCGATGCTATCCGCGGAGTGAAAGCACGCGTGACGATACTGAAGGATGTCATTGTCAACGTCATATTCGAAAAAAACGAATCGGGAAAATTCAACGCCATGAAACTAACAGGTGTTGGATTCGCTGATAGTGAAGCAAATTTATTAACTAACAATTTCTAACATAGGAGGTAACATGCAATTATTTAAAGGCGGTTTAAGCAAGTGCGAATATGACGACGCAGTCGGATTTGGTACACCGGTAGAAATTCCCGGGTTGATGAAAACCACGAAGATTGAGTTCTCTACGCCGACAGAAGAGAACGCTTTGAACAAAGCCGTGGGCGCCGGCAAAGCTGTAAAGTTCACAATTGAAAGTGAAGATTTGACAGCTGCTGTATATACAGAATTAATTGCAGCGGAAGAGGCACACACTCCGATGTTCTTCAAGTTCACCGGTTTGAAAACATCGCAGAACCTGATCTTGAAGAGCTGCACCGTTGTCGTCGATTTAAAACCGGAAGAAGGCGGCAAGAACTGGAAACGCGTTGTGAGCGGAACGGGATTTGCCGACACTGAAGCGAATCTGATGGCGTTGACGCTGTAAAAGCCCGCACGTGCCTCCCCTTAATCCCCCTCCAAATGGAGGGGGACATATTTTTTTTCGGGGATTTTTTATTCCTACCACACAACAAGGGAGAGAGTTTATCAATGGAAACAAAAGAAATCGGCGGCAAAAAATTTGTTGCGGCACTTTCATTGCGTCAGGATGAATTGCTTGCACCGATCATACTGGAAATGGTGAAAGAGTGTCCGCACGCGTTGTCGCACGCGGGAGAAAGTACGCTTGACATTCTCTCCAAACTGCGTGACGGGCAATCGCAGGTTAAAGCACTCAAGTCCGGCGATACATCAGCAATCGATCTCGACGCGATAAAGAAGAATATCGAAGAGACTCAAAAAGCGTCCGTATCCATTGCGATGGATATGATCACGGTCCAGGCGTGGATCTACTCGAAGGGATATGCAAAACGAATCATGGCGATCATCCTTGTTTTGGATGGAGAGAAATTCGATGAGACGAAAATATATGAACGGGAAGAGTTCTTTGGCGAGCACGCCGACAGAAACACGGCAAACGAGGTGATAAGTTTTTTTTTAACGAGAAGCGGCGTCTTCGGGATCGGTACGCGAGCATCTTCACCGATGGAGACGGCGACGAAGTAGAGACAGCAATCACTCCGCAGGATCGATTGGCGTTTACGTTATGCGGGAATGATAAGTCGAGATTTCAGGCTGTGAAGGTTCAACCTCTTGAAGATGTGTACAAACAGGTGTTCTTATTAAACGAAGAGATCGAGCGACAGAAGGAAGCATCCAAAAAGTAACATGGCTAATCTAACTGAAGTAAAAACCGTCTTTACAATCGATTTGAGTCCGTATTTATCCGGGCTTAAATCGGTGCTGACGATGACGCAACAGACCGGCGCGCAACTGAAGCCGCTGCTGAATCTTGAGATCGATAAGGCGAATTTTACTGAACTTGAAAAGACGTACGATCAGTATCTCGAACAGTTGAAAGCATCGATACCAGCTGCCGATGAAGCGGGTGATGCAGCAACAAAACTCGGAGGTGCGCGTGACGATGAGAGCGATAAAACAACAAAGTCGACAAAGGCACAGGGTGAACATGAAGTATCACTGAAGAAGAGCAAGCGTGAAGCGTTGGAAGCGTACGGTGCGGTGATGTTCCTGACGCAAGGAATTCTTCGGATGGCATCTTCCGCGACCGGTGGAAATAAGGAACTTGAGAAAGTAAACCGTGCGATGAGTGAAGGTGTCGGTCAAGGATTTGAACTTGCCGGTTTGATGGGAACGCTCGGCATAGCGAGTGGTGGAACCGCGGTTGCAATTGGCGCTGTTGCGACGGTAGCGATTACACTGACCCGCGTCTTTACAGAAATGGAAGATGTGACCGGTCGGAACGAAAAAATTCAGAACGATTTTGCCCGGACACTGATCGGTATGACGATCCCACAGATGGAAGAGTACCGAAAGAAAATCAGCGAGGCAATTGTTGAAGGTGAAAAACAAATCGCACTGGAGAAGGAACGTTCGAAGCAAGTTGTGGAAACAGGAAATGCGTACGTCAATCTCGGTCTAAAAATATTGTCCTTCCTCGGAATAACATGGGCAACAAAAGAAACCGAAGAATCACTGCAGCGCGTGAAGAAAGAGGGCGCAACTATCGATGAACAGATCTCCGGCAAACGAAAGACCCAAGCGGAGATTGAGCAATTTATTCTTCAAGCAAAGATCGATTCCTTGATCCAGGCAAATGATCGTCAACGCGCAGAGGCAAAAAAGACCTGGGATGATGAGATAATAATGATCACATCATCCGAGGCAGCCGGAATAAAAAAGGATGAAGCATTAATATCTTCCAAATTAAAATATGAAGCGAAGATACGAGAGATCACAATCCAGGAACAGAACACGGCACTCGCTGCAGCAAAACAAATTACCGATGCATATTTAAAGGCGGCCGATGACCGGTTTGAATCGGAGTTGAACCTTCGGCGTGCGTCGCTGATCATGCAAGGTGCGGAAACTGAAACGATTGAACTGCGAATGATACAGGCGCGCCGTGCGAGGTTTGAAGCACAGTTAAAAGAACTTTCATCAATTGTAGGTCCGGTCGGACCCGAGACACTTCAGAAACAGACGGAACTTGAAAAGCAGATCACTCAGTTAGAAGCGCAGGAAGCGGAGAAACGGAAATCGATCAAGCAGAACGAGAAAGATTCAACAACGGATCTTGCGGATCTACAGTTGCAAGAAGTTTTATCGCGTATTCGATTACGAGGAATTCAGACGGGTAAAACTGAAGAGCAGATTCAGCAGGAAACGCTCAATAGAAAGAAACAGGCGCTTGAATCGGAACTGGGATTAATCAATGAGAGCGAACAATCCGGCACGACACTCGATCAAAAAACCATTCTCCGGAAACAACAGGTCGAGACCGAACTGTCAAATCTGGCTGTTGAAGGTGCTGAGTTGCGGAAACAAGTTGCGGAGGATGAGCGGCAAAACATCCTCAATGGCCTGCAATCGATGGCGTCAAATATCGAAAGCACATTTGGCAGTCTCTTCCAACTTGAACAGCAACGAACGACGAGGACACTAAACGAGGAAAAAAAGCGACAGGAAGCAACACTTGAAACAGAAAAGAATAAAAAAATATCTGCGATTGAAGCGGAAAAACAAATCTTACGCTCCACTAAAATGACAGCTCAGCAGCGGGAGGCTGCTGAAACCAATCTGAGTAAACGACGTGAGGCGATAGAACAGGAATATGCAGATAAAAAATCAGCGCTTGATGCATCAATGGAAGCAAAAGCGCGAGAGCAAATGAAAACGATGTTTGGTCTTCAAAAGGCATCACAGATTGCAAACGCAATGATCAATACTTATTCCGCAGCGGTCGCAGCGCTCGCTCCTCCACCGCTCGGTTTGGGTCCGGTATTCGGTCCCATTGTTGCCGCAACGGCAATTGCTGCGGGTCTTGCGAACATTGCCGTGATTAGCGCACAGGAGGTTCCGGGTCTTGAGAAAGGCGGAAGATTAAGAAAGGGTGACGTCGGATTCATCGAAGGCTACGGATCGGAAATCGTTGCTCCGGAGAAGACATTTGTTGATGTATTTAAAACAGATCTGGCGCCGCGGATAACCGATATACTCATTCCACAAATCCGAGCGGATGTTCTTGCAGCGATCAGTGTTCCGGCAGGAGGCGGTCAAGTAACGTACATAGCACAGATTCATATTGAAAACTTCTCTGCAAACAATGACGATTTCGAGAAGTTGAAACAAACAGTTGAAGATGCAATGCGACGCGCAGGAACGGATGATGCGTCGACTTTATTTAGAAATCAAAAACGAACATGAGACTGGAAGCAACCGAGTTATTTTTAATGGCGGCGCGGGCTGCAGGTCGAACCGTCGAACCGAAGGTCTCGATACGAGGAAAGATTGCACGTGATTCAGATCTGTCCGGGACGTGGACGGATGCAACAGGCCGGGTATCGAAGAAAGATTTTCCATCGTTCAAAAACGATCTTGAAATAAACCTTTCTCAATTCTCCGCAAGCCGATGCAAATTCACAGGACTTAATATCGCGTGGTGGGAGTCGGTCATATTCAGTTACGAATATTATTTGGAAGTAAAGGTCGAATACATCATCAGCGGTATTACCGCCGAGCCTGTGCCGGTGTTTGCAGGGTGGATCCCAAAACAGAAAAATCTTTTCGAGTACGAACGAAACGAAAAACCAAATACTGTCTCGTTCGAGGTTTGGAATTACGTCGATTATGCCGATGAACTCTATGCAACGACAATGTTGCGACAATACATCGATTACGATGTGGACGGCTCCGGTACCGCTGGATTAGCACTACCCCACATTCGAGATCTGTTTGTAACGGACGCAAATATCACCGACCATGTCCTGAAAAAAGGAATCCATCCGATCAGTTACCAGGTCTCCGGAGGAAACAAACAGGCAAAGGTTGATGACGGCGAATGGGTCAATCTTTCAACTGGTTTTAATACGCTGAGCAACGGTGCCGGTGATCAGCATGTTCAAGTGTACGCGAAAGCATCGATCCCTTTGTCCGGAGAATTCACGGACGATATTATCGTCGATACACCCAGCGATGTGTTGCCCAAAAATTGGTACTACGCGGTGAGTGCGCGATACTTGCTCAAGAAGTTGTTTGAGAAAGCGGGCATCACGAACGTTTCGTTCGATACTTTGGAATATCCGAGTGCAGATAGTTACCCGGTTATTCCTCCTATGACCGGCAATGACAATCCGAAAATATCATTTATGGAATTTGTTGCGGACACAGAAAGCATCTCAGCGTCACGAACATCGGTCGCTTATGACGGAACCTATTGGTGGATGGGAGTCGATAACAAATTGTATCGCCGCGATGTCAACGGTGATTACGTGCTGAAGCAAACGCTCAGCGCTGGGTACAAAATCAGACGGATCATTTTTAATTCAAGGAACGGTCATCTCTGGCTTCTTGCAGCCACAAGCGGAACCGTGAACATGGATAAAATCTATGTTTACATCATCGGTTCTGACACGATGTCGACCGCAGCAACCGTTGTCGGATTGAGCCGTTCGGAATCTGCAGAGGTCATTGATTACAACTATTCGGGTTCAAACTATAAATATGCTTTGATCTTTACCGATTACACAAATGGATCTGTTGATGAAGTGACAATTGCCGGCACGACATTGACGCGGACGACGATCTATTCAGGCAATCCCGTGAACAGAATGGTCTACATCAAAAACGTAAATGAAATTTATTTTGCAGAGATACCCGGCGGCGGTGACAGGGTCCGCAAGATGCATGTCGATAATACGGGCGCGTGGGTTGACGACGGATTGTTAGCCGGTTTGAGTGCACGTCTCGGTGCAAATCTCCCGGGTGCATACAATTATACCGATGACAGGATCTACTATTGGGATTCGACGACCAATGCAATTTATATGTATCAACCCGGAACATCGAGCGAGTCTGTCTTAATTAACAACGTCGATCAATGTTTCACAATATTTTCTGACGGCAACGATAACGTGTACGCGATCTTCCATGTGTCAGTGACTAACCGTTATCACTTTGCAAAAATCTATGGCAACGTCGCGCATGATATTTTTGAAGACGATGCAATTGACGGCATTGGACCCGATCCCGAACCTCCGAAAGACATCATAGTGAAATATGGCGGATTGAGTTTTGATGGGAACACGTTGTGGGGAGTTGAGACATACGGGAGACTGTTCCGGTACGATTCAACAGTCTCGTTGTATATCGAGACTGCAGATATGGAGGGATTGAAGATTCGTGGTGCAATTGAGAAGGCGTGCCAGTCATTTAACCTTGTCTATAAAATCAGTTCAACAAAGAGCGCGCGCGTGCAACGGCGATCCAATGAAGACGGCGACCCGGTCACAACCGGCAATTCTATCACGTTGAACTCAGACACACTTCGTGATATTACAGACAAATCGTTTTACGCTGATGCGTATGATTACGTCCGGGTGAGCAACGGCAAGCGCGAGGTGATCTATGACGGTGTCAATTACGATGCTGTGGTTTTTGATTCGGGGAAAGTCCATCCAATCGATAGCGATTGGATTCCGGATGAGATTTTGGAAGACATGGCGTTCAATGCCTACCAATATTTCTATCAACCTCATAAAGTGTATCTCGCACCGTCACCGACTGCACTTTGTCAATATGAATGTCTCGATGGTGCAACGATCGTACACGCCGGCAATATGAATGTGAATACACTTGGAGTGATCATCAGCGACTCCATTGAGAAACCCCCGGGTGGAAGACCTGAGTTCAAAATTTTAGTAAACGTTTGGTGATAGCATGAATGACTCGCTCATAGTCTTTGAACGTATCGATACGGCAACGCTGACGGCATCTGCAGGGAGCGATGCGAATTATCCTTTGGTGAATTTGCAGGACGGAAGAATAGCGACTCAGTGGAAGAGCGGCGGGAAAGCAGCCGGACAGACATTAAAGATTGCATTAGCGGATGACAGGATCGTCTCGAGTATCCTTATTGCCAATCATAACTTTGCAGCACTTGGAATTACGTCTCTTGTTGTCGAAGGTAGCGACGATAACTTTGCAACGGATGTAACAACTCTACATACATTTAATG
>JACPGG010000072.1:0-19120 GCA_016182545.1 Ignavibacteriales bacterium | reverse complement strand
TAACAACTCTGCATACATTTAATGCGTATGACGATGATCCGCTGTATGCTTCCTCATTTCTCTACGACAAGGAAAGCCATCGTTTGAAGTTCAATAAAGGATCGGACTTGACTGTCGAGCCGATGATCGGGATGATTTTCCTCGGTCATCCCGCATCGTTGCCGTTGTATTTAAACAATCCTAAACGGGGTTTAAAAGTAGATTTAATTCGCGATGAAGCACTCTCCGGATTGAGGTATGTCTCGGCATCGACCGCAGAGCGACAGACGTGGAAATTGGATTGGACTTTAAAGAAATTACCAAACTCAGATTTTTGGCGGTGGTTGAAGAGTGTGCGGAGTGGCGTTCATCCGTTCTGGATAAGAGATATGGATGATCACTGGCACTTCGTGCGGAATGACTTTGATAGTGTGGAAAGTGGAAGCAAAGGTAATGTGTCGTTTGATTGGCGGAACATCCAGGTCAGTGAGGAACGGGTGGGTATCCCGATTGAGTTGCCGGGTGGATATGAAGTCTGACAAAGTGTCAATTTTAAAGCAAATTTAATTCGACTTTAAAGCAAAAATAATTCGACGGCATACATTGCTGATGCAAAGGCGTGGGAAACTGCGCCTTTTCCATTTCTCTTTCTCTCCACTTCTACGTATTTTCTTCTGTTGAACGATCAGAATCTCTACCACTTATCCGTCTTCGCTGCATGAACGAACTTATTCTCGTCAACATCACCGGAATCGACAAACCGGGACTCACCAGCAAGATCACCAATCTGTTATCGCGGTACAATATCCGCATTCTCGATATCGGACAGGCGGTGATCCACAATCAACTCTCGCTCGGATTTCTGCTCGATGTTCCTTCAGAAGCGGCGTCGTACGAAATGGTGAAGGAAGTCTTTGTCAAAGCACAGAATCTCGGATTGACGATCCGATTCAATCCAATAACATCGGACGAGTATGACCACTGGGTACGTGAACAGGCAAAGAGCAGATACATTTTGACGCTGCTCGGCAGAACGATCTCCGCAACGCACATCGCAAAAGTGTCCGATATTCTTGCGCATCATCGTTTGAATATCGACATCATCGAACGACTGTCGGGACGGGAATCTCTCGGTGCGGTTAACGGCGCTCAGCGCGCCTGCGTGGAATTTTCCGTCAGCGGGGAGCTGGAAGACCCGTACGGCATACGCGCCTCACTGATGAATCTGACGCACGATTTTGATATCGATATCGCCTTTCAGGCAGACTCAATGTACCGCCGTAATCGCCGGTTGGTTGTGTTCGATATGGATTCGACGCTGATTAAGATCGAAGTGATCGACGAACTTGCAAAAGCACGCGGCATCGGCGAAAAAGTAGTAAAGATCACCGAATCCGCGATGCGCGGCGAATTGGATTTCAAACAGAGTTTCACAAAACGACTGTCATTGCTGAAGGGATTGGAAGAAGAAAAAGTAAAAAAGATCGGCAATACACTTCCGCTGACCGATGGAGCAGAGCGGCTGATCTCTACTCTGAAAAAATTAGGTTATACAACCGCGATCGTCTCCGGCGGATTTACGTACTTCGGCAACATTTTAAAACAAAAGTTGGGGATCGATTTCATTTTTGCAAATGAATTGGAGATCGTGAACGGCGTGGTGACAGGTGAAGTGAAAGGAGAGATCGTTGACGGCAATCGGAAAGCAGATCTCCTGAAAGCGATCGCCGAAAAAGAAAATATCTCTCGGGAACAGGTCATCGCCGTCGGAGACGGTGCGAACGATCTGCCGATGCTCAATCTCGCAGGACTCGGGCATTGCCTTCAATGCAAAACCGATCGTGCGGCAAACGGCAAAGCAATCGATCTCCACGCTCGGATTGGACGGGATACTGTATTTGATCGGTGTGAGAGACAGAGAGATTGTGTGATTTTGGGATTTTGTGATTTTATGATTGAAAGATTGTATCATCCTCTGATAATTATCTCAATTTGGAAATCATTGAATCCAACAATCGGAAAATCAATAAATCAGAAAATGATGCGATGAATATTGTTGTTCTCGATGGATATACGCTCAATCCCGGCGACCTGAGCTGGAATGATCTTCAATCGCTCGGTTCCTGTACGGTGTACGACCGGACAGATGCAGCAGAGATCATTCATCGTGCACAGGAAGCACAAATCATTCTTACCAACAAAACCCCATTGACAAAAGAGACGATCAACGCATTACCGGATCTTCGCTGCATCGGCGTTATGGCAACCGGCTACAATGTGGTCGATATATCGGCAGCAAAAGAACGAAACATAGTTGTCACAAATGTCCCCGCGTACGGTACCGCTTCCGTAGCGCAGACTGTCTTTGCGTTGCTGTTGGAATTGACACATCGCGTACGATTGCACGCGGACCTTGTAAAGTACGGAGCGTGGTCGTTGCAGCCCGATTTTTCTTTTTGGCAGGGGGAGCTGATAGAACTTGGCGGAAAAACAATGGGGATCGTCGGGTACGGGAACATTGGCAAAGCGGTCGTACAGATCGCTTCGGGATTCGGGATGAATGTCATTGTTTCAACACGCACAATGAACCCCGCCGGAGGAGATGTACGATTTGTCGATATTGATACGCTCTTCAAAACTTCGGATGTTATATCACTCCATTGTTCATTGACGGAGGAGACGAAACTTCTTGTGAACGCACAGCGGCTCGCACGGATGAAGCGTACGGCATTTCTGATCAACACAAGCCGCGGCGCTCTAGTTGATGAAACAGCGCTGGCAGACGCGTTGAACAATGAGCGTATTGCCGGTGCAGGACTCGATGTGCTTTCAACAGAACCGCCACCGAATGATCATCCCCTTTTCTCTGCCAAAAATTGCCTCATTACTCCACATTATGCGTGGGCAACGCTTGCTTCGCGTAAACGGCTTATGGATACCGTTATAGAAAACGTTCGTGCATTTCTCAATGGAAGGTTGATAAATGTCGTCGTATGATTCTGCAAGAAAAAAGGACTACCATAGTCTCACCGGACAGGAGAGTCTTTTTTTATTTCAGTAATTCTTGCCACAAAGAAATCACTTCTTTATAAAACCTCTGGAAATTTTTGCAGTCAGCGCAGTATATTGATTGTCAACCAATGTTTCATTACACTGAACAGTTATTGAAACTTCTTTCGCAACAAATTCTTTAGAGGTCATCATGAAAAAACTCTTTCTTCTTCTGATTGCCGGTGTGTTTATTTCCGGTTGCTCATCAACTGCAAATCTTCAAACTGATGACGAGCAGGTGAAATTTGAAAAAACCGATGCAAAAAATATTAAAGTGTATTCTACAGCCAACGTTGGAACCGAATATACCATTATTGGACAGGTCGTAGCCGATGTTGACGCCGGAGAAAATGCAACAAAAGCAGTCAACAAAATGAAAGTTGAAGCAGCACAACTGGGGGCAGATGCTGTTATAAATTTTCGACTGGAAATTGATACGGGATATTGGCAGAATGCTATTAAAGCATACGGAACAGCAGTAAAACTGAAATGAAAATCCTTGAGAGGGAACAAGCAATGAAAAAATCATTTTTCTTTTTAACACTGAGTGCAGTATTATGCTCTTGCACTATTACAACACATTATATCCAGGACGGTGCTTCGGCAAAAACTGCCGTTGCCGCCGAATCAGTTAAAATATATACCGGCGATATTGCACACGATTATGATGTGATCGGAAGCGTGGCGGTTGATGTGGCTGGCGATGGTAAAAAAGCTGCGTTGAAATTAAAAGAGAAAGCAGGTTCCATCGGCGCAAATGCGGTCATCATGACGAAGTTGACAAAGTTAGCGTCGTATGGCGGCCGTACAGGACTTTCGGGCGTAGCGGTTTATGTGAAATGAAAATTGGGAAAGTTACTTTTGCAGTGATTCTGCTTTCCCAAGGTTTACTTTCGCAGGATTATTACGCCGATTATATTTTCTTGGGATCGGGATATTATTCTGGCTTCAGCAGTGCAACTGCTGTTCCTGTTGATATAGGATATTTTGCGGTGAATAATCAAACAGTTCTTGAAGTGCAGTTACAGATAAAAAAAAATTCAGCAACGATATTTTCTGTGCCGGAAGTTGGAATGACCGCAGTGACATTTTCGGCTTGTTATGGATATCACTTCTCTGAAACTTCAGTGAAACCATACGTTGCAGGAGGGATGCTTGTTGGATTCAATGGAATTAATTCCGGCGATGTGACGCGTCGTCGACCGGATTTGGTTATCAACAATAATGTTGCAGAAAGTTACGGTATTTTTGTACTCGCGGGTATTCACTTCATGGTGTCTAATCGGACATCGTTTTTTATTGATTACAGGATCGGAGTTGATTACCTCTATACATCAATAGAAAACCAAGGCGATGAATTTGTAAACTTAGGCGGTCAATATATTCGTGCCGGAGTCAGAATTGCCATTGATACCAGCGAAGACTTTTGATGATTGGTTGATCTTTTTTCAAGAAAGGGCGGGATAACATCTCGCTCTTTCTTTTTTCAACAGTAATGTCTAAGTTCATTTCGTAATAGTATGCTGCCGTGGGCATCTCATAGAAGTTTTAAAAAGCCAATACAACAGTTTGGAGTATTAAATGAAAAAAACATTTTTCTTCTTCTTCCTTACGACGGTCACCCTTGCGCAAAATCCGGACGGGAAGAATGCGTCGCTTCATCTTTCCCCTTCGTGGCTCTGGGGAAAATCCGATTACCAGCGCGTAACATCGATGTGGTATCCGCCGACGCAAGCGAGCGACCCCCAGACTGTGCAAACCACCGATCTTGGGATCGTCGATCATCCGTTCGCGTTCGGGATCAACACGATGATCAAGATTCCGACAACATCCAATCTCACATTCAGTCTCTCATATTCGTTCAATCAATATTTTCAGGAATACGGCACAAGCAATGAGAAGAAGCCGTACTTCTCCCAGTTCTGGTCTCTGAACGGACGTTTGCATACCGTCAGCGCAACAGTGAGCGTGTACGATCTGTTCTCGATCTACCAGGAATAACATGCACCGGAATCTACTCCTCTCCAAATTAAAGGGACACCGCGGCATCGATCCGCATGAAGAGTCGATGCGACTGCGCATCATTGAATTCGTAGAAAAATATCCGGATTGTTTTGAACGATCGCTGCTTATCGGACACATCACCGGCTCTGCGATGATTGTGAATAGAATGCGAACAAAGACCCTTCTGACACACCACCATAAATTGGAGAAATGGCTGCAACTGGGCGGACATTCGGACGGCGATCCGGACACACTGCATGTAGCACTCCGTGAAGCGGAGGAAGAATCGGGGCTAAAAGGAATTGTTGCTGTTACGGAAAAAATTTTTGATGTTGATGTGCATCCGATCCCCGCGCGGAAGAACGAACCGGAACATTTTCATTTTGACGTTCGCTTTCTCTTTGAAGCGGACGACACGCAGCCGCTGCTGATGTCGAGCGAGTCAAAAGATCTGGCGTGGATTCCGCTCGATCGGATCACCGACTATACGACGGAAGAATCGGTCCTACGGATGGTTCGTAAAATTCTCAATCAATGAATCGAACGACCCGCATCATTTTTATCACGCTTTTCAGCATTGTGCTGCTGCCGACGTTGTTCTATTCCGTGTACGAAATAACCTCGCTCGACGAAACGGAAGAGATGCTCACCGCCGTTTACTCCCGTCAATTGGATGCAATTCTTTTCTCCGTCAATCAGTATCTCCTCGATGTCTCTGCCGGCTGGGCATCGCAAATTGAGCAGGATTTATACTGGCGACGGTACGACCAGCTGCTTCGTTCAAATCCATCAATTCAATCAATCGTCATTTCGGATACATCGTTCAGGAAGTTCGGCATTTACCCTTTTTCACGATTCAATTATCGCAAGTTTTTTACCGAGCAGCGGGAGAAGGTCGACCGTCTCTTCCGCTATCAAGAAGTGTCGTACAGAAAACTGGAACCGGTGATCGTTTCCGATTCGTTGATCATTCTGCTCTTCGTACCATCATCAGCGCCGCATCGTATCGTCGGCATTGCAGTCAATACGCAGCGGTTCATTTCGGATGTGATCGGAAGAAAACTGAGCGAACTTGCACAAAACGATTTCATTCTTGCTGTTGTTCATCAGACGGATGACAAGATCGTCTTCTCCACATCGTCAACTATCCCCGGTGATTTCGTTCAGCAACGGCAATTGTGGATCTTTCCGGATCATGTCGTAAAAATAAAACTTCAGGGGGTGAGCGTTCAGGAAATTGCTGATGAACGGTTCAAGCGAAATCTTGCATTGATTATTCTTCTCGACGCCGTTCTTATCTTCGGCGCATGGTTTGTGTTCCGTACGATCCGGCGGGAAATGGAATTGGTCGCATTGAAATCGGACTTTGTTTCGAATGTCTCGCACGAATTGCGCACGCCTCTCTCGCTCATCCGCATGTTCGCTGAAACGCTGGAAATGGGGCGAGTGAAGACCAACAAGAAGAAGCAGGAATATTACGGTATCATACTTCACGAGACCGAACGGTTGACACGCTTGATCAACAATATCCTGAATTTTTCCAGGATGGAATCGAGATCGCGGAAATTCAATTTCAGTTCAACGAATGTCAATGATGTAGTGGAGAGTGTTCTGTCGATTTATGCATATCAGTTTGAACAATTAAAGTTTCGCGTCGAGACTGTACTTGATAAAAAACTCCCTTCTATTATGATTGACGACGAAGCGATCGCCGAAGCGCTTCACAACCTCATCGATAACGCCATGAAGTACAGCAACGATGAAAAATCTATCCGGGTCGAAACTTCAGGGGACGAGAAAAGTATAATCATTACCGTCGAAGATCATGGCGTCGGAATACCGCACGAACATCAGGCAAAGGTCTTTGAAAAGTTCTACCGCGTGTCGCAAGGTCTCGTCCACACGGCAAAAGGGAGCGGGCTTGGATTGGCGATCGTGCAGCACATTGTTCATTCGCACGGCGGGACCATCTCGCTGAAGAGCGAACCTCACAGGGGAACAACATTTATTATGCAGTTACCAATTTCTCGTATGTAAGAACGAATACATTGCTGAGGCACTTATGGCACACATACTTGTAATAGAAGACGAACCCGAAATGCAGCGGGGATTAAAGGATAATCTGGAATTTGAGGGATACGATGTTGAAGTGATCGGCGACGGAAAAAAAGGACTCGATGCGCTCGTAAAGAATAATTTCGATCTCGTACTGCTCGACGTTATGCTTCCCGGCATGTCCGGATTCGATGTCTGCAAAAATGCCCGCGCACAGGGTGTGGCGATTCCGATCATCATGCTGACGGCAAAAGGAGAGGAAGTCGACAAGGTGCTCGGATTGGAGTTCGGCGCCGACGATTATATCACGAAACCGTTCAGTCTGCGTGAACTGCTTGCCCGTGTCAAAGCGGTGCTCCGGCGTTCTCCAGCCGACAGAAAATCCAGCGCCACAAAGATCACACTTGGTTTGCTTGAAATTGATTTGGAAAGTTATACAGCATCAAAAAAAGGTAAATCCGTCTCTTTAACCTCCAAAGATTTCGATATTCTTCGCTATCTCTGGCAGCATCAAAAACAGGTCATCAGCCGCGACGATCTGTTGACGAATGTGTGGGGATATGACGAATCTATCTCGTCGCGGACCGTTGATAATTTTATCGTTAAACTGCGCAAAAATATCGAAAAAGACCCTTCTCACCCCAAGCACATCATCACAGTTCATGGAACAGGATATAAATTGATTCCGTAATAATTCCGGTAGGTCCGCATTAATACGGAACTGCCATCACAGAACCAATGTGGTCCAACTTCAAAGTGACATCCACTTTCATTTACTCCATGACAATTTTTTACAATTCCTGACCTCGTCACGACACCTCTGATTGTTCGCTGTTGTAAATTTGTATCAGAAAAAAATGGAATCCAAAATGAAAACGACACTCTCAATCATACTATCATTCATTCTTCTTCCCGTCGTATCACAGACGCAAGAATCACGTCAGGTTGTTGACCTGCGCGGTACATGGAAATTCGAGATCGGCGACAAACTGTCGTATGCAGATCCTAAGTTCGACGACAGCAAATGGGAAGAGATCTTTGTTCCTGAAGTTTGGGAGAATGAAGGATACCCGGGATATGACGGTTATGCATGGTACAGGAAAAAATTTTCTCTTCCCGCGTCCGCACAAAATAAGAATCTCTATTTTCACGGCGGATACATCGATGATGCATCGAGAATTTACATCAACGGACATCTCATCGGGGGAAAAGGATTGTTTCCCCCGGAGTTTGAAACAGCGTACGATAACGAAGTGATCGTCGCGATCCCGAAAGAGTATGTGAAATACAATCAGGAGAACGTCGTCGCGATCCGTGTGTACGACGATTACCGGTACGGCGGAATAACCCGCGGTAAAGTCGGTGTATTCGAACACACGAACGAGATCAATTTTGCAATACGCTTTCCCGACCTCTGGAGATTTAAAACGGGAGACGAAGAACGATGGTCCGGAACGGATTTCGACGACAGCAAATGGCAGCAGCTGATTGTTCCGACGCCGTGGGATATTCAGGGATACCAGGATTATGACGGATTTGCTTGGTACCGCGTTTCATTCGATGTTCCGTCGAATATGCAGAACGAAAAGCTCTTTGTTCTGCTCGGCAAGATCGACGATATCGACGAAGCATACATCAACGGAGTAAAGATCGGAAACACCGGACGGATGGAAGGCTCGCGCTGGATGCAGAGAATTACGGAAGAATATCAGGAACTCCGCGTCTATAGGATACCGTCGACAGCGCTCCGACCAAATCAAAAAAATGTTCTGTCGCTTCGTGTGTATGACAAGATGAAGTACGGCGGCGTCTGCGAAGGGCCGGTCGGCATCATCACGGAAAAAGAATATAGGCGTTTGAATCTCGACGATGCGATACGGAACCGTGACGACAGAACCAAGTTCGAACGCTTTCTGGATAAGATTTTTAACGAGTAACGAATGAAGAGGCGAGAAATGAACATAGGGTTGATATTGATTGCACTCATCGCTATTCTTGCAATGACGATGCATGCGCAGGAATCAGAAGAGAAGAAGATCGTGGTGAAGCCCCGCTTTGAAAAGGTGAAGAAAAACATTGTGGTAGGAATGCGTTCATCGAACTACGGGCTCATGGAAGCGTCGTTTATGCTTGCCGCAAAAATGAAAATGGAATATCCTCAGGAACCGATCGTCGAATTGAAATCGATATTGGACAGCATCTCAATTGCCGATGCTTCCGAAGGGATCAGATTTAAAGCGTACCTTTCCTCATACATCTGCGGCGATCCGGAATGGTTTGCGGTGGATAGTTCAATCGCCGTTGCCGATGCGGAACATTTCTTTCCTCGCGCCGCTCAACGGTTGCAACAGAAAATGTTCGGACTCAATACCCCTTGATATCCCACGATCTACTCCTATGATCGGCCCGAAGTCTGTATGATTCGGGTTTTTATTTAACCTTTTTTGATGGTACATTGAACCATTGGCACCCTTGCTGACGATTCAACAACGATTCGTCGGCAGGGGTATGTGCGTTTAAAAGAATCACAACATAGTGAACGACATTCAAAAAAAAATATTTTCCAGCGAACCATTCCGCCAATTGTTGCTTGCCGATCTTACGCCGGAACATCCCGTATCAATGTGCGGCATTAGCGGTTCGTTGTGGGCATTTGTTGCCGCAGCACTGTTCGGTGAACGAAAGACTCAGATACTGATGCTCGTTGATGACGCGGATCGTGCAGAAAAATTGCGCGACGATTGTGCCATGCTTGTCGGGGATGCGCAAGTGCGACTGTGTCTTGCAGAACCTCGCCACGCGTCACAAACATTAGATATGACCGCCTCCTTGTCGCAGGTGGAAACACTGAAAGCGCTGCAGGCACATGTTCCCGCTATCTATATTACCCATGCTACCGCTCTTGCTTTTGCCGTTCCGGAGAAGAAGGAATTTGCAGACGCGGTCATCGAGCTTTCTTCAGGGAAAGAGTACGAATTTCAACCTCTTTTGGAAAAGCTGAACGATCGCGGTTTTGAACGGAAACAGATCGTTGAAACGTACGGCGATGTTGCTGTGCGCGGCGGCATTCTCGATCTCTTCCCGTTCATCGGCGAAAATCCCGTGCGTATCGAATTCTGGGGTGACACGATTGAATCGATCCGGGAGTTTGATGTATTGTCTCAGCGTTCGATCCGCGAATTGCAGTCGGTCAGCATCATTCCGGACATTCTCAAAAAAAAGAGCGATGACGAGAATGGAGAGCCGCGAAAACGCGGCGTCTCGCTTCTTTCCTATTTCTCCTCCGATGCTATTGTGCTCTCGGAAGATCATTCGCTTCATCAAAAAGCATTCGACGAATTGATTCAGGAAGAGGTCTCCGTTGATTTTTCGTTCGATGAAGTAGCCGCCGAGCTGCGAAAATTTCCCGAGTATGTCCATTCAATATTCTCTTCACCTCACGCAATAGATTTTCGATCGCACCCGCAACCCGGCACGAACGGAAGCATCAAGGTACTGAGGGGGAGAGTATCTGAATTTCTTGAAAAAGAATATGTGGTAATTATTATCTCCGACAGGAAAGAAGAACTGGAACGGATTCAAGACTTGATCGAAGAGGAAGTTACTGGGGAAAGACCGGATGACAGAAATCAACCTGATGCAAGTCCCGAGTTTCAGGTTTCAGATGATACAGAAAATGAACAGGTGCAAGAACTTGCCTCAACAACTCCTGAAACCTCTTTAGCGATCCACTACTCCACCGATTCATTCCATTCAGGTTTTATATTTGAACCAGCCAAAATAGCCCTCCTTACCGAACATGAGATTTTCGGACGCATCAAGGCACGCGGAGAAAAGAAACGGAAGAGGTTCAAAGGTATCTCAGCAAAAGAACTGCATGCACTGCGGCGCGGCGATTATGTCGTCCATGTCGATCACGGTATCGGAAAATTTCTCGGGTTGGAAAAGATCAAAGTCGGTGGAATCGAACAGGAGGTTGCAAAACTTGAGTACGCAGAAAAAGGGACACTTTTCGTCAATCTCAATTACATCGTCCGGATCCAGAAATATTCATCCGCAGAAGGTCATGAACCGAAACTGAACAAACTCGGCAGCGCCGATTGGGAGAAGCTGAAAGCGCGGACGAAAAAGAAACTGAAAGATATCGCGCGCGACCTGATAAAATTATACGCGCAGCGGAAATCGTCTTCCGGATTTTCATTCAATCCCGACACGCATTGGCAAAAGGAAATGGAAGCGTCCTTCATGTATGAAGATACTCCCGATCAGGAGAAAGCAACATCGGAAGTGAAACTAGATATGGAGAGCGAGCACCCGATGGACCGGCTTGTGTGCGGCGATGTCGGTTTCGGAAAGACCGAGATCGCCGTGCGCGCAGCATTCAAATCGGTGATGAACAACAAGCAGGTCGCCGTGCTCGTGCCGACAACGATTCTCGCGCAGCAGCATTTCAATACGTTTTCCGATCGTTTGGGAAGATACCCTGTCCGAATCGCCTTGCTTTCTCGGTTTAAATCTTCAAAAGAGATCAAAGAGTCGTTACAGGCAATAGCAGACGGTAATATTGATGTCGTCATCGGCACTCATCGTTTATTGTCGAAGGATGTGCAATTCAAAGACCTCGGTCTGCTGATCATCGATGAAGAACAGCGATTCGGCGTTACTGCAAAAGAAAAATTACGCGCGTTGCGGGTCTCTGTCGATACATTAACACTGACGGCAACGCCGATTCCGCGCACGCTTCACTTTTCACTCATGGGAGCGCGCGATCTGTCGCTCATCAACACGCCGCCGCGCAATCGCTTGCCGATCCATACCGAAATCGCGACCTACGATAAAAGAATTATTCGCGAAGCGGTTATCCACGAGATCCATCGCGGCGGGCAGGTATTCATTGTGAATGATCGGGTGAACAATATCGATATCCTCACAGCAACGCTGCAGCAGCATATTCCCGAGGCGCGGTTCCGCATCGCTCACGGGCAGATGCACGGGCACGAGCTGGAAAATGTGATGATAGATTTTCTGCAAAAAAAATTCGATGTGCTTGTGACGACAAAAATCGTCGAATCGGGTGTTGATATTCCCAGCGTGAATACGATCATCATCAACCGTGCCGACAAGTTTGGACTTGCTGAATTGTATCAACTTCGCGGGAGGGTCGGTAGGTCGAATGTACAGGCATTTGCGTATCTTCTTGTACCACCCATTGCAACATTACCGAAGAACACGCTCCGCCGTTTGCAGGCGATCGAAGAATTTACCGAACTCGGCTCCGGATTCAATCTTGCCATGCGCGATCTCGAGATCCGCGGCGCCGGCAATATGCTTGGCGGAGAGCAGAGTGGATTCATTATGGAAATGGGATTCGAGATGTACACCAAAATCCTTGAAGAAGCAGTCGGTGAACTCAAAGAGCAGGAGTTCACCCAAGTGTTTGCAACTGATGTAGCCACACCCCGCGTTGCCGTTGAGACACAAGTTGATGCCGACCTTGACGCATACATCCCTGAATTGTACGTTGAGAGCGATACGGAACGGCTCGATATCTATCGCCGCATCTATAAGACGACGAACGAGCGTGAAGTTGACGATATTCGTTTTGAACTGATCGACCGTTACGGATCATCAATGGAAGAAGTTGATAATTTGTTTGCGCTTGCGAAGCTACGGGTTACTGCATCACAAGCTGGATTCCGCAAAGTGGAATTGAACAAACGTACGCTCCGGCTTTTTCTGCCGGGTGAGGATGATAAGAAATTCTATGAAGGAGGATTCTTCCAGGATTTGATGGCAAAAGTCTCTGCCGGAGAACACATTCAACTGAAACAAGAAGGAAAGAATCTTTTCCTGCAGTCGTTCATAAAAAGCACCGAGGGGATCGAACGGATCGATGAATCGATCGCTCTCATTGAAAAAATTAAGGTGTAAAGAATGAACAATGAAATCAAAGTCGTGTTGTTCGATCTCGGCCGGGTGTTGATGCATATCGATTTCGATGCGTTTCCCAACGGGCTCGGTTTGTTTACCGAGGAACAACGGGCACCGTACCAAATCCCGACCGCAAAATTATGGCGTGCGTATGAAACAGGGAAGATGACCACCGATGATTTTCTTGAATCGTTATACAACATCTTTGATTACAAATTTTCAAAGAGACAAATTTTGGAAGCGTGGAACGGAATTATCGTTCGGGATAATGAGAAGATCGTCCCCTTTGTTCAGGAGGTCCAAAAAAAATATCGCACTGCAATCCTCAGCAATACCAGCCCCAGCCATTGGGAGAAAGTGCTTCACATCTCACTGCTCGTCAGATCTATTCCGCATCATTTTACTTCATTTGGCATCGGCGCCATGAAACCTGATCCAATGGTTTATCACCATGTAGCAGACTCATTACTCGTCCAACCTCATGAAATCCTCTTTATTGATGATCTTCAGGAAAATGTAAAAGGGGCGGTTACCGTCGGAATGAAGGGGATTGTTTATAAAGGAATTGATTCACTCCATGGCGAAAACTTACACATCTGAATTTCTTCAATTATTATCACTTCTTTTCAAGAATTAACTTGACTTTCGCTTGATTTTCCGTAAATTTCGTGTCAATAAGTGGGTAAAAGTGGGTAGTTTTTAATCTGTAGGCGCTGAAATTTATCCATTTTCCACATTTCCAAAATTTTGGATTATACATTCGTGTCTTCATTTAAAGGTTCATTTACATATACGGTTGATAGCAAAGGGCGAATTAATATTCCTGCGAAGATGAGGAAGAATCTTTTGCCGGAAGCAAACAATTCGTTTGTCGTTACGCGGGGATTTGAGCCGTGTATCTTTGTCTATCCCTACGATGAATGGATGAAGCGCGAAGGGGAGATCGGAAAACTTCAGCAGACCGATCCGCAGCATCGTTTTTTTACGCGCATGTTACTGCAGTTTGCGACCGATGCGGAACTGGACGGACAGTCGCGCATCATTCTCCCGAAAGAATTGATGCATTACGCAAAGATAGAGAACGATGTCTTCATTCTTGGTGCGTTTGATCGCATTGAAGTATGGAATCCGGATGAGTATAAGAAGTATCTGGACGGCCAGCAGGAAGATTACCTGACGGTCGCATCCAAGGTGTTCGAAAAAAAAGTTGACTGAACTGCAAAGACCGAATGAGAGATTTTTCACCGTACTGCCGTCTTTGCAGTAAAAAGGAAAGTGTTGCAACAATCATCATATCATGTTCCGGTGATGCTCAACGAAGTGCTCGGGCATCTGGTGACAACACCGAATGGAATCTACGTGGACGGAACATTAGGGGGTGGAGGACACGCGGAAAAAATTTTGGAACGACTTTCACCACAAGGTACGCTCATCGGGATCGATGCTGATGCCGATGCGATACAAGAAGCGGGGAAACGTTTGAAACGTTTTCAATCATCGTTACAGCTCGTGCACGATAATACATCGTACATCGCCGACATACTTCGCTCGAAACAGATCACTGCAATACACGGATTGTTGCTGGACCTCGGGGTATCCTCCTTTCAATTGGATGAAGCAAGCAAAGGATTTTCATTCCGTGGCGACGAACGTTTGGATATGAGGATGGATCGCCGCCAATCGCTCGACGCACATGCTGTTGTGAATACGTACGACGCCGAAAGTCTTGCAAACATTATTTGGAAATACGGCGAAGAGAAACAATCAAGAAGAATTGCACGTACGATCCTGAAGAGAAGAGAAATTTCACCGATAAATACAACGGGACAGCTAGCATCTATTATAGAATCAACTGTTGGCGGCAGGTTTTTAACGAAAACATTGGCAAGAGTATTTCAGGCGATCCGGATCGAAGTGAATAATGAGTTGGAGCGATTGCAGAATATCCTGAACGAGTCGCTTGGTTTGTTAGCGTTTGGCGGACGCATTGTGGTGATCTCGTACCATTCATTGGAAGACAGGATCGTGAAGAATTTTTTCAACACATGCGCAGCGACAAGCATTCCGTCGGGAAACAAATTTCAGCCGGATACGCCCCGTGTTCCTGAACTGAAGATCATGACAAAGAAACCGATTGAGGCGGGCGAAGTAGAGCAAAGTATGAATCCGCGTTCACGAAGCGCAAAAATGCGAGTGGCAGAAAGAATATAATCGACCTGTGGCGAAGAGCATTCAACATACTTCAAATGATGTAGTAGAAATGCCGAAGTTCGACGACCGGCAGATCTATAATAGTGCAATCGCGCTTCCGCTCGATCCGCAGGCGGCATCACCGGGATATGCTGTTCGGCAAAACGTTCGTACGAAATCGAGAAGAAAGACAAAGACATCGAATATTGTTGGAATTTTATTTCTTGTCGCAATTGTGGCGCTGCTGTACGTCGGGAATGTGATCGCAGTAAACAATCTTGCAAAAGAAGTAGGCGATTTGAATGCGCGCTATAATCAGATCATCAGTACGAATGAAGTCATCAAGGCGGAAATAAACCGCAAAGCAAGTCTGGAACGGATCAGTCTGATGGCGCAGGAAAAATTGGGAATGACCAATCCGAAAGAGGCGCCGGTGTGGTTTGAAGTAGAAACCGGGAAGATCGAAGAAGTACAGGAAAAATTGAAAAAATAAGATGTGGAATCCATTCGCTAAAAAAACAGAGCAGACGAACGATACTCCTCAACAGAAGGATTACAAGCATCGCCTGTTGATCGTCAAGATCCTCTTCTTGATGGCATTTGCCGCTGCTGCTGCACGTTTGGTTCAAATTCAAGTGATTGAATCGGGCATCTATCAGGAGATCGCACGGAAACAATACGAAGCGCGTGTTCCCCTTGTTGCTCAACGGGGAAACATCTATGACCGGAACGGAAACATTCTTGTTACAAACTCCGATTTCGTTTCATTTGCAGCCGATCCCGCCATTGCCGGTGACGATGCGCGGTTCATTGCGCATGAATTTTCAAAAGTGACCGGAAAGCCGGAGCGGGAGTACATCGCCAAACTTCAGACAAAAAAAAGATTCGTCTGGCTTGAACGGCACCTTCGACCCGACGTTGCAGAACTGATCCCCCTGAAAAAGATGGGTGGCATTGTCAAAATGAATGAAGCGGTGCGGCTCTATCACCATGATGAAGTTGCGGGACAAGTGCTCGGCGCAACGAACATCGACAACACCGGTGTCAGCGGGATTGAGCAGCAATTCAATGATGTTCTGCGCGGTCTGGACGGCTACGTGATCATGCAGAAGGATGGTCTCGGGCGGCAACGTCCGTCGGTCGACTATCCGCGTGAAGAAGCAGTCAACGGTCATTCGATCGAACTGACGATCGATCTTCAGTATCAATCGATCGCAGATGAAGAATTGAAAAAAGGAGTTGCGCGATCGCAGGCGGAAGCAGGATTAGTGGTGATGCTTCGCCCGCAAACAGGAGAGGTTCTCGCAATGTCAAACTATCCCCATGTCAACCTCAACAAGATTGAACATGCGGACCTGTTGAAAAACCGTGTTGTCTCGGATATGTACGAACCGGGATCTGTGTTCAAGATCGTCACCGCATCTGCCGCTTTGCAGCATGATCTTGTGACGCTTGAGAAAAAATTTTATGCGGAGAACGGCAAATACAAGATCGAGTATCCGGGAAAACGAATCCGTTTCATCAACGATACTCATCCGATGCGTGACGTGACGTTTCTGGAAGGGATGGCGTATTCCTCCAACATCGTGATGGCGAAGGTGAGCGACTTGATCGGTCCGGAAAAATTGTACAAACAAGCGCGCGATTTCGGATTCGGGATGCCGACGGGAATCGAGCTTCCGGCAGAGATCAGTGGTCAGTTGAAGAAGACATCCGAATGGTCTCTTGCGTCGCTTAACTCCATCGCTTACGGGTACGAGGTCGGCGTAACGCCGCTGCAGATCGTCAGCGCATACGCTGCCGTTGCCAACGACGGCATTTTGATGAAGCCGTACATCGTTCAACGCGAGCGGGATGAAAACGGACAGGAAGTGTTTGCGGGAGAACCGGTGATGATCCGCCGCGTTATTCCAAAAAATGTCAACGAACAAATGAAGAAAATGTTCGAGAGTGTCGTCGAGTACGGAACGGGGAGCATGGTAAAAATTCTGGGAGTGCGGATCGCAGGAAAAACCGGCACGGCACGAAAATATATCGATGGAAAGTATGAGGTGGGAAGTTACAACGCATCATTCGTCGGATTCTTTCCCGTCGAAAAACCGGAGATCGTTTGTCTGGTGATCCTGGAAAAACCGAAAGCAGGGTACACCGGTGCGCTTGCGAGTGCGCCGATCTTCAAAGCAATTACCGATCGGATCATCAACAACAGCGGTTTACTGGCAAAGACAATGATCGCAGAGCAGAACGTAACCACCACCGCTGTTTTAAAAACTGTGAACGACGGCACTGTCTCCATTCCCGACGTGGCGGAAAAAGATGCGGAAGACGCGGTCGGAATCCTGAAACAATCGGGTCTAGCCGCAAAGATGATCGGAACCGGAGATGAAGTTGTCCGTCAATACCCGCCGGCAGGGAAAAAAGTGGAACGGGGATCGATTGTGCAATTAATGATGAATGAAAACGAGCATGCGGTGGCAGCATCGGCAACAAAAATCCCCGACGTACGCGGAATGAGTGTGCGGCGCGCAGTGAACAAACTAGCGGCGGAGCAATTGGGAGTTTCCATTGTCGGTACGGGAGTGGTGGTGAATCAATTTCCGAGTCCCGGCACGACGATAAAACAAGGGACAAAAGTCACCGTCATGTGCGAACCGAAAGCGATCACAACAGCACAATTGTATTGAAGAGTATGACGTTATCAGAAGTGTTACGCGGCGTGAGTGTTACGAAAATGTTCCAGACGATGTATGGAAAAATGGTGGTCACGCACGATGTAAAGATCAGCGGCATACAATACGATTCGCGGAAGGTTGAACGAGAGAATCTTTTTGTTGCACTTCGCGGTACGGGAAACGACGGACATGCATTTTTACAGAGTGCCATCACAAACGGGACGAAAGCGATCGTCCTTGAAGATGACAACGCGATCCCCGATTCGTTGTGCATGCACCAAGGTGTGGTAAAAATTGTTGTAGGAAATACACGGAAGGCATTGGCGCAGATCGCAGCGAATTATTTCGGACACCCGGCAAAACAGATGACCATGATCGGCGTGACCGGAACGAACGGCAAGACGACAACGACATATTTGATCAAACAGATGCTGGAAGCTGATAAAAAATACAAAGTCGGATTGATCGGTACGGTGGAATACGCGATCGGCGGCGAAACATTCCCCGCAACGCACACTACACCCGAATCGTTGGAGTTGCATCAACTCTTTGCACAGATGAAACAGAACGGATGCACACATGTGGTAATGGAAGTGTCGTCGCACGCGCTTCATCAATACCGCGTGTTTGGAATACCGTTTGCTGCGGCGGTCTTTACCAATCTGACGCAGGATCATCTTGATTATCACGGTACGATGGAGGAGTATTTTGGAGCGAAAAAAATTCTGTTTGATACTCTCGATGAGAGCGCCGTTGCCGTAACGAATGCCGATTCTGAATACGGTCAAAAGATGATCGAAGGATGCAGGGCGAAAACTATTACGTACGGAGTGAAGAAATCTGCGGATGTACACGCGAGGAACGTTTCGGTGAGCGTGAACGGATTCACCGCAACGATCAACGGCGAATCGATCTCGACGAAACTGATCGGCAGATTCAATGTCTACAATTTTCTCGGCGCGTATTCCGCTGTGATGGGACTTGGCATCACACTTGATGAGAAGGAAAAAGTTTTCTCCAATTTGATTCCTGCGCCGGGGCGATTCGATCAGATCCGCTCACCGCAAGGATGGACAGCAATCATTGATTATGCCCATACACCCGATGCGCTGGAGAATTGTTTGCAGACGATCCACGATGTTCTTCCCCCGAACCGGACGAACAGGATCATTACCGTCTTTGGTGCCGGCGGAGCTCGGGATCGGACCAAACGTCCAAAGAGGGGAGCGATAGCGGAA
>JACPGG010000001.1:12392-56685 GCA_016182545.1 Ignavibacteriales bacterium | reverse complement strand
AAAAACGGCGGCGAGGATCGTGAACGAATGAGCATACATCAGTGCCGGCGGGAAAAGAGTAAAGAAGACGAACGTTGCAATGACGAACGGTTTCTTTGTCGTCTTGTCCGCAAAGTACGCAACGGGGATATACACGAGGAGCGCGGTGGTCATCTCGATGGTTGTGAGCACGCCGAACTCTACCGGGGAGATCCCGGCGATGCTGATGCACCAGATCACCACGAACGCATACGGTATCTGTTCGCAGAAACGGATGAGGATGTCGGAAAGCAAAAGATCTTTGAGTGGCGATGACATTCTCTTCCACAATGCGGCAGGATTTGCATGTGCAGTGCGCTGATTCGATTCCGCGGGAGTGATCATTCGCTGCTGCAGCACGAGTGACACGACCGCAAGAATGATCGCGATCATGAAAGAATACCTGATCCCATCCCTCTCGCCGAACTGACCGATCAGAATTCCCCCCGCAAGCGGACCGATCATCATCGGCACGCGCCGCGTCAACGAATTGACCGAAACTCCCATCGCACGCTTGTTGGGCGGAACACTCTTTGCGACGAGATCGAGCGTTGCGGGCATTGAGATCGCCGTCCACGAAAGAAAAAAGAACGAACCGAGAATGACCGCCTGCCAGTACGGAAAGAAGATGGCGATGGAATATCCCGCAATCGTCATTCCGTTGAAGAACAGCAGTGCGCGTTTGTGCCCGATCCGGTCGCTGATATACCCGCCGAAGAACGAGTAGAGCGCGTTGATAAAATTATTCAGACCGGAAAAAATTCCGATTGACGTGATACCGCCGCCGAGTGCGACAAGATAAAGGGGAAGGTACCGTTCTGCGATCCGCTCTCCCGTGCCGACGAGAATGACCATGAAGAGGAGTGCGACGGTATGTTTTTGCAGAGCGAGGAATTGCGCGACAGAACGATTGTCGTTATTCATAGATCTCTTTTTTGTCGGAGACGGTGATCTGCGCCAGTAATCTTCCGCTGCTCGTATCCATAATTCTGACCGCGGAAGGGCGACTGCGGATCTTATTGTGAACGATCATTTGATTCAGAAAACTCTGTTTGAAGAATTCGGAACGCTCTCTCCACAACGTTCCCGATACGATGATCAGCGTTTCCCATTCGCGTGGTTCGAACGTAATGATCAATCCCAGCTGCTGCAGTGCCGGAAGCGTGGAATCGGAAAACGTATTTGAAGTTTGAATTTCGCTGTTGCTGAAATACATCGCCGCCGTATCCATCGTGCTGTGGTAGCGTGCGTCATGCCCGACGATTCTCTCGTCCCGCTGCCAAATGACATAGTACGTGACACTGACGGCAATGAGTGCAACGAGGTAAACAATAATGGTAACGATCGAAGGACGTTTCATCTCTTTGTAAGATTTTCCAAATCTTCACGATTTGGAAAATCTTATGATGCAAAAATGTGTTGCTCCTGTTTTACGTGAACCGCACAGTAATCTCCCTCCCCTGAAAGGGGAGGGCAGGGGTGGGGTCGAAAACATTATTTCAACATCAGCGTCACAATTGATCTTGCAGGACTCTTCATCTTCACCGATTTATTCTCCATCCATGTGTGGAACTCGATCTCTTTCTCCGTCTTGTTCATCACAACGACGGCGATCGATCCATCCTGATTGATAGCCGCGGTCGTAAGCAGGTCATCCGAATTCGATGAACAGACTATCCGCTGCGCGCCGGGACGAATGAACTTTGAGAAATGCCCGATGTACCAGAGCGAATTCATGTATGTCAGCTCGCCGGTCTTCGTGTTCCCGATGATCGGCGCCATGCAAAAATTGCCGACATGGTTCGGTCCTCCCTGTTCGTCCAGCAGCACGTTCCACGCAACCCATCCCGCTGTCCAATTGTTCAGATCGTTGATGATCGATGTGCCGAACATTTCTCCCCACTGCCATTCGTTCAACCGTTGTGCATCGAACGTTGCTTCAGTCCCTTCGGTGAAGATCAACGCTTTATCCGGAAACGCGTCGTGCACCAACCGCACGTTGTCAAAATGATCGCCGACGTACCAATGAAATCCCGTTCCCCACACGTATTTGGATGCAACCGGATCGTCGTACACTTCTTTTGCGCGTTGATACATGATGCCGCGGTTGTGGTCCCAGATCATCAGTTTTAATTTTGACAAGCCCGACCGCTCGAGCGTCGGTCCGAGAAAATTCTTTACGAAGTCCCGCTCTTCCGCTGCGGTAAAGATGCATGATTCCCACGTCTGCACCGCCATCGGTTCATTCTGCACCGTCAATCCCCAGATCGGAATGCCGGTCCTCTCGTACTCCTGCACAAACTTTGCGAAATAATTTGCCCATGTCTGGTTGAATGCGGGGAGAAGTTTTCCTCCCTGCAGCATATTGTTGTTCGTCTTCATCCATGCCGGCGGACTCCACGGCGACGCGAAGAGTGCAAAATCTTTTCCGGCTGTCTGCATCGCCGCTTTGATGAACGGGATCTTGTATTTCAGATCGTGCTTGATCGTGAAATTCTTCAACGCCGTGTCGTTGGGTGCGGCTCAGCGTGAACCCGGCACCGTTCTGTGCATCGAATAGTGCCGTAAGAACTTCCTGCTGCTTGCTCGCCGGCAGTTTGTAAAATGTTTCTGCCGAAGCATCGGTCAGCGCGCCGCCGATGCCGTGGATCGTCTGGAATTTTTTGCTTCTATCCAGAATTATCGCCGGCTGATGTTCGTCCGGCTGCTCGAGCGGTGAATTTGTGAGCGATGTTTTCTTAGCGATCCTGTCGTTTGTTCCGTTTGCGGTGACGTAGACTTCCGCGCCGTTCCATTGTGCTGTGAGGAGCGTGGAAAAAAAGATGAAAAGAAGTGAGAATTGTCCCATGATGCATCTCCTCGTTGGATAAGTATAGAGAGAGTTGAGCGTCAACCCCGCGGATTGTTGGACGACGGCTTGATCCGCCGCGAGGGGATCTAAAACGGAGTGAAGGTTGGTGAATATTGCGAGAAAGGCAAGTGGATTCTAAAAAAAAACTCCCGATCGTCGATCGGGAGTAAAATGAAGAACAGACGAACACGCTGTACCGGGAATCTAATTTCTACGGTTTTAAACTGCTCTTTGCCTGAAATCTCAGCACGCGTGAATTTGAATAGCAGGAGATGAATAATTTTCCCGTTGCGCTCTCCACCGCCACACCGTACGGCTGCCCGATATTGTCTGCCGATGCGCCGGTGACGCTCGAGCTGATGAAATCCTTTTTTCCGATCACGACATCGGCAGAATCGCCGTTCTTTTTTGAGGGCGCATTGTAGTAGATCAGCAGGCGGTTGAAGGCGCCGTCGGCAACGTAGAGATTCTTCTTTTCATCCACCGCCAGTGCGTACGGGAAATAGATATTGGAGCGGTTCGCCGGACCCGGCGTTGCACCGCTGACGAAATCTCCTTTCCCGAGCACGATATCGGCGGCAGCTCCGTTCGCCTTCGCCGACCCGTTCAAAAAGATCAATATCCTGCTGTTGCCCCGCTCTCCAACATACAGATTGCCGGCGTTATCGACGGCAAGCGAAGTTGGATTGGACATTTTGTTCGCCGTTGTGCCGTTTGCGCTCGTTGTAAAATCGGATTGTCCGAGCACGCCGTCAGCAGGAGCGCCGTTTGCTTTTGATGCCGCATTGTCGAATCGCAGCACGCGGTGATTCGATCCGTCCGCCACGTAAAGATTTCCCGATGCATCGGCTGCGACACCCTGCGGCGAAAAGAATCCGTTTTGCGTTGTGTTGAAATTTTTCGTGACAAAACCGGGCTGACCGAGCACGCCGTCGGCGGGAGCGCCGTTTGTTTTGGATGCCGCATTGTTGAAGCGAAGAACGCGCTGGTTTCCCTGATCGAGCACGTACAGATTTCCGGATGGATCCAGTGTAACGGAAACGGGGGTTTCAAAACCGGAGGCAGATGGAGTGCTTCCTGCCATGGAATAATTCCACACCCGGCTTGTAAAATCCTGCTGACCCAGTACACCGTCGGCGTTGCCGCCGCTCGATCTGGTTGCCGCGTTATCGAACCGGAGGATCCGATGCGCCCGTTGATCGACGACGAAGAGTGTTCCGCTCCCGCTCACTGCCAATCCCCATGGACCGGGGATAGTGCTCTGCCCGACAGAATCTGTTCCGTTCGCGGTGAATGTCATTTGCCCGAACACCGCCTCAGCACTCTGACCGATCTCCCATGGAGGAACTTCTTCAACCTGTTGCGTCGGTGCGGATTCTTCCTTGCCACAGCCTGCCAACAGAATACCGAACAGTACAACTCCTGATATGCTTTTCATCTTCTTCTCCTTATCAATGAATGGTTCAATGTATTTCATTCCTCTCTCTGTTGCAAGAAGTCCATTGTTATGGATCACCGCACCCGTCATGGTGTAGAATTACGGCGAATCGTTGGTGCGCGGAGACCGATGGGAGTGTTAAATCATACCATTATGTCTCGTTTCATTCCCGGTGTTCGTTTCTCCGATTGTTTCTGACGGCATTTGTGGCTACGTTAAAAAAAGAGATTTGCCGATCAATTGCACATACCTGCTACGCATATGAAACATTTTATTCTACTCTCCATTACAGCTATTTGCATTGCAACATTGCTTCCGGCGCAGGATGACGAATCCGACGCGCTGCAGCAAACCGAAATGCGGCGATACGCATCGCTCGCACGCGTGTTCTCCAAAACGTCCGCCGCCGTTCAACCGGTCGATATAACATATTACAGACTGAACGTCCGCATTGCGGATCAGAGCGGTTTCATTCGCGGCGATGTCACCGCGCTTGCCGTTGTGAACGATTCGATCACAACGATCTCGTACGATCTTGCCTCCGCATTGACGGTCGATTCGGTCTTCTTCAACGGCAGTCCTGTGCCTGCAATACGCTCCGGCGAAACGATCTCCATTCCGCTGCCGAAAGCATACTCGCACGGCGATACGATCATGACGCAGATCTTCTATCACGGTTATCCACCGTACACGGGACTGGGAAGTTATTCCGACGTTGTACGCAGCGACGGCACGCGCTGGGTCTACACATTGAGCGAACCGTACGGCGCGCGCGACTGGTGGCCCTGCATCGATCATCCGAACGAGAAAGCAGATTCCGTCGACATCATCGTCACATGCAAAGAAGAGTATGTTGCAGCAAGCAACGGGAAACTGACCGACACGCTCACAAACGAAGACGGAACAAAAACATATACATGGAAACATCGGTATCCTGTCTCCACATATCTTATCGCCGTCACGATCGGGAAATTCAATACTTTTTCCGACTGGTTCAAACACTCCGCGAGCGATTCAATGGAAGTGGTGAATTATGTTTTGCCCGACATCGCATCGACATCCCCGTCCTACCGCGCGAACGCAGCGCTGACGGTAAAAATGCTCGAGACATTCACCCCCCTCTTCGGACCATATCCGTTTATCAAAGAAAAATACGGACATGTGCAGTTCGGATGGGGAGGAGGGATGGAACACCAGACCCTCACCTCGCTCGGGTCGAACTCGTTCAGCGAAGCGACGATCGCGCACGAACTGGTGCATCAATGGTTCGGCGACCTGATCACCTGCCGCACGTGGAAGGATCTCTTGCTCAACGAAGGATTCGCGCAGTACTTCGAGGTCGTCTGGCGTGAAAAACAGTACGGCATGCCGGCGTACTGGACACGCATTGCAACGCGACTGTCGAGTGCGAAAAGTGCAGTCGGGACATTGTATGTGCAGGATACTGCGGATGTGTACAATCTGTTTGCAGGAAGCCGCGTGTATAATAAAGGGGCATCGGTGCTGCACATGCTTCGCCATGTGCTTGGCGACTCAATATTCTTTGCGGCGATCAAAGCGTACGCCAGCGATCATGCACTGATGTACGGCACCGCGGCGACGGCGAATTTTCACTATTGGTGCGAGACGGTCTCGGGAAAGGACCTCGACTGGTTCTTCAACGAGTGGGTCTTCGGCGAGAAGTATCCGAAATATTCATACACGCATTCATCCGTTGCTACCGACAGCGGATTCCTTTCGACAGTGCGCATCACGCAGAGCACCGGAACGGTGAATCCGAAATATTTTACGATGCCGGTCGACCTGAAATTTTCCGCAACAAATTGGGACACGACTGTGACGATCTTCAACGATACGATCGATCAGACCTTCACGATCCGTCTGTCACACAATGCGACAGCGGTGCAGTTGGATCCCGAACAATGGATCCTCCGCGATGCCACGTTCAATCCGACAGGCATTGCAGAGCAGCCCGCACAGATGCCGGAGCGGTTCGTGCTGATGCAGAATTTTCCGAATCCGTTCAATCCGGAGACGGTGATACGGTTTTCAGTTGCCCCCGCCCCATCCCCTCTCCCATTGGGAGAGGGGGCAGGGGAGTGGGCAAGGGAAAGGGTGTCGTTGAAAGTGTATGACCTGCTCGGCAGGGAAGTTGCAACATTGGTGAACGAACAGAAACAGCCGGGCACGTACGATGTGCGGTTCGACGGCAGCAATCTTCCGAGTGGAGTCTATATCTATCAAGTACGCGCAGGAACGAACGTTGAAACGCGGCGGATGGTGCTGATGAAGTGATCTTCTCTGATACCACCACCCCTTCTTTCCCCTCCTCGTTGAGGAGGGGAAAAGTCAACTCTTGAGTTCATGATAATGTCCGATAGGGGTGGTGTAGAACACTGATGATAAATAAAAAGCCCGGTTATGCGCCGGGCTTTTTTTCTCTGCTGCAGATCGGCGGTTGCTTCTATAATGCGTACATCACCGTCATGCGATGGCTCATGACATTCACGGGTTTGATCTTTAAGAAATCGTTCGGAACAAGGATCACATCGTTCGCACGTACTCCTGCTTGATCCCACCGAAAAATTCGCTCCTGTTCCAGCAATCCCCGTCCGGTAAGGAACTCCGCCGTGTATGAGAGCTGCACGTTCCCGTACTGGGCGATGATGCCCCCGGTCAATGTCGTTTCTGTCCATTCGTTTTCAGGCGAAGATTGCCGGCTGATGTTGTTGAGATGGTCCTTCATCTCGTATGCGTACGAATACGAATGCAGCGAGGCGCCCGCTTGCAGCGTCAGCCACTCTTCGGGACGGATCTGCAAGCCGAGGTGGAGAATGTGGTTGTGAAAATCGTAGTTGTGTTCCTGTTCCCGGTTCCCTTTCATGATCGTTCCGCTTCCGGTGGTCCTGGTCTCAAGCGCGTCCACCCATGTGTCCGCCATGATCGGTTCATAGAGGTACTCGAATGCAAACAGGATCGAAGGGTTCATCATATACGTCATTCCTCCCCCCAGGTTGAATGCGCGCGTATATCCGGGATCGCGCGGAACTCCTGCGATCGGATAATCGGGGAGTTTGGGAAGTTCCTTCCAGTTTGCCGTTGCTGTTGCGGCAAGCGACACTTTCTCCGACACCTCCTGCCTGAAGATTCCCTGCGCAAAGATATTGTCGTTCTCATCCTTGTTCTCGACCATCGGACCCCATTCATACGTTGCGCCGTGGGATGCATCCAGCATGTTCCTTCCCGCAACAATGTCGAACGCGGAGGAGCCGAATGCCGCCGACACGCCGAGACGGTACTCATTCACGCTTCCCGAGACATGTACCGTCCTGCTGCGCGGATAGAGAAATTGAATGCCGTCAAATCCTTTGAGAGGAATGTAATTGTACAGCGCACCGATGGAAATATGTTCCGTTATTGCAAGCCCGCCTGCAACAAGGATGGGATGCTGGTCGGCGTTGAAGGACGATGTGAAGGGGAGCGATCCGCTTGTGCCGTCCCTGAGTGACGAACGGAGCCGCTGGTAGCCGGTGGCGACCGCGATGCCGTACGTCCCGTCCGCAGTCAACGCGCCGATCGATAACTGCGCGTTCGATGCGCTCTGCTGCGAGCTGTAATCGTACCCGCTCTGCGTGTACCTCGTTCCTCCCGTGTGCGAAAGGTTCCACCCGCTCCAGCGGGGAAGAACGAACATGGCAACACCTTTGGACGAGGTGATGAATGCGGGATTGCGGTACGGTTCGGCGAACCGGTCGTGCAGTGCGAACGCAATGCCGCCGAGCCCCCCGTTTGCCGACGGAAGTTCAAGCACCGATTGATCCGACAGGATGGGATACGTTTTTACCGTGATGATCTGCGCGGTGAGCGTGGCAGTGACGATGAACAGTGCGGCAAGAAGAACCGTGAACAGCGATGTCGTTCTCATACATTCTCCGTAAGAGTGGCGGGATAACGGTACAAATGTACAGGATAAAAAAAGAATAGCAAGAGGAGGAATGAAAAGAAGATTTTCCAAATCTTTACCTGTCCACTTCTGGCGGACAAGTCCGTCACATTTCAAATGAGAAGCGATGAGGAAAGGGGAGTGACGAGTGTGAAATAAGACAGATCAGTCGGGTGATGTAGTTTGGATCTATTTTTCTAATGATATCTGGTTTAGTTCCTCTGCTATTTTCAACCTCTTTTTGATAATGTCTGAAAGAATACTAAAATTTTCTTTTGTTTCTTTTGACAGAAGACTTTTTGCCTTTTCAATCTTACTTTTTTTTGAAAAAAAGAGCATCGAAATAATTTTCTCATAATTTGCTTCTTTTGGAAGATCAAGAAGTAGTGATATTTTTTCTAAATCATTGTTTTCATACATCTGTTCCATTTTTCTATCTGATAATCCTTTAGCAGGTAATTTGTCAAATTTCTCACTCTCAATATCACCAAAAATCTTTCGTGCTTTTTCTAATTTATCCCTACCTTCTGCATCGTTATCCCAAATAGCCGTATAAATCCTAGAAAATCCATTTAGATATTGAATATTTTTGACTATTGAATCAGCATTTGTACCAGGTAAAATTACAATGTGATTATTTATTTCACAAAATAATTGAATAGAATATTTGTCATATATTCCTTCAACCGCCACTATTTTGGATGTACTATCATATAAATCAAAGCTAGGTATCTGTAAAGCATCATGAATTGGTTGATAAGCGTTGAGATTATCTTTTTTAAATTTTATTTGAGGCAAAGGTGTGGCTTTAATATTTTTTTCTCTTTCTTTTTCAACAATATATACTTTGTTAAGTGGAATAAAATCTGGATTTAACAAATGATGCGAGTGTGTACAATAAATTACCACGCCACTTTTCTCAGAAATTTCTTTGATCTTGTTGCACAGCTTCTCTTGTGCTGTCGAGTGTAAATACGAACCCGGTTCATCTAACAGAAAAATTGTATCCTTAGTATTACCTACGACTTTTGGATTGAATTCAAGTTTCATTACAAAGTTGAAAAACCATAAAAACCCCTTACTCCTATCTGCAACATCAAAAAATCTTTCTCTTTTTCCCATCTTCTCGATTATTTGAATCTCGAGTTTGATAGGTTTTTCGTTACGCCGAAGTATTAATTTTACATATAATGCCCCATGGTTGCTTAATAAGAATGTTTTCCAAGCTTTGGAAAGTTTCTTATTTAGGACTTCTTCTACATCCGAAATTATTGATAATCGGCGCCTTTCATCATCTTCTTGGATCAAAGAAAACAACGAATAATTTGGATTTGTTGCATTAAAAAGTCTTTCAAAAATTGCTAACCAATCTTTTAATGAATCGGGTTTTTCATCAGGAATGTCAATTGTATTTGGCGGTCGGTCCATGAAATCATCATTGTACAAGATGTAGGGTGCGTGTCTGATTATTTCTTTAATAACAGCATTTGGTATCTCAACATTCGGACTAATTACGCTATATTCCAAAGTGGTTAAGTCTCTTTGAATTTCGATTGAATCAGAAAATTGATTTATCAATTCATTAGAATTAACGGATTTAGGTATATAGTTCTTGCCTGTTTTTTTAGATTCCTCAACCTTTTTCACTTCGCTTTGATTAAATTCTTCAAAAACTTTTTCAAGTTCTTTTACTTTCAGTTCTATCGATGCAGAGATCAGGGGAGGATTTGCATCTGATGTTTGATATAAATTCAGCGTGTTTGTTATATGCTTCTCTTTGTATTCCTTGTCATTAATAAAATCAAAGCAATATATTGCTTGTAGAATTGTCGTTTTACCACATTCATTTATACCAATAATAGGAATTAGCGAATTTTCACCAACATCAATGGCTAAAGGGTTTGTTATCCCTCGGTAATTCTGAATTGTGAATTTTTTATATCGCATATATATTCTCTTTAATGAAACGAATGTTTTTTGTCTTAATTTCGATCAGGGGGAATCTTTATTACCTATTATGTGTCACATTAATTTTCTACATCATTATACCACTTAATTTTGGTACCAATCGAATCTCGAATTCTCCACGACCATGATTTGTTCATATGTGTAATTGAATAATAAATTCTATCTAATCGATCAAAAATTATTTTTTGCTGAATTTCGGTATAATCATGGTTAAAACAGTAATCCCTTATCGTAGATAAGCTTCTCTTAATCGTAAAATAAAATCCCCACTCATTCTGACAGACAGAAATAATTCTTTTTGGATTTAAACAATTTCTCTCGTCTTGGTCTGTGAGATAGTCGTACGTAAATAAAAGTGCACATAAATCTTCTAAATCATTCTGCGTCAGATTAACAATTTGTATTTTTGTTAAGAACAAATCTGAAGGATTTAAATGCGGTGATGTTAGAATTAATCTTTCTCCCAAATACAATTTATGACAAAATACTAAAGGATCCGAATATAAATCTAACATTATGTTTTGACGATTAAAAAAAGTCAACTTACGGCTTACATCAATGCTTCTTTGATTAGGAAGAGGAGTCCAATTTAGTTTAGTTAGTTCATTAAATATATTTTGATAGTCAGATGCTTTTACAACAATGTCTAAATCTTTGATATCTCTTTCACGATTGAATTTGTTTAATAAGTTCAAGTGCTTAATTCCCGCTCCACCAAAAAGGCGAGCAACTAAACCGTTTACTTCTAACCGATCTACAACTTCTATACCCTCCATAGTCGAATCATTCATTTAGTATTATCGCATAAATATTTGATAATTTTTCACCGCTGAATTTTCCAGAGTTATTTGAGCTGCTCTTAGAATTCCGTTTGTGTACGAACTTCCAGCGTTGATGCACAAAGTATTTTGGAGAAATTGGATGCCTGCAGAATCATGGCAATGTCCAGACAGAGTTATTAATGGTTTTTTTTCTAAAATGATTTGTTTTACAGAGTCGCTACCTACCTCTTTTTCACTGCCCGGCACTGTGACTAATTCATTATTTTGAACTATTACCTCTGGAGCTATATCTAAACCAATTCCCTTCGGTGGGACATGACTTACAAGAATAACTTTGTGCAGATCAGTATTTTTAATTGTGTTATAAGTATTTATTAGTTTTTCTTTTATTTGAGATTCATCCAATTCTCTTGGTGTTTTCCATGGTGTAGGAGTTGAATAACCCAGCCCTATAAAAATCCACTCACCGACAGTTAAAGATATTTCATCAATGTTGTTAGCCCAGGGAACAGAGTTAATATCTTCATTAATATCTAAAGGATCGTCATTTCCCGGAATAAGAGATAGTGTTATCCCGCTTTTTGATAATTCTGTCTGAGAATAGGTCAACCATTGGGTTAGTCTAGTTCTAATGGCAGTTCTTAGTAAATTGTTATGTAAAGAATCATCAGAGTATACTTTGTCAGCTAGATGATCAGGTGCAAATGCATAGTAGTGCCCTTTGTTACCCCACTCTTTTTTTAAAACATCAAATTCATTCATTTTGACAATACTTTGCCTATTGCTCCAAGGCTTTCGAACAATAATATAATCATCCTTAACACTCTCCAATATGATTAAGAACTTTCCTGATAAGTCGCCACCGATTATAACCATATTGACTTGTAATTCTTTTGCTAATGCAATAAGCTTTAAAAAACAAATATTTGAACCATGAAGGTCGGATGCGAATAATAATTTTAACTTATTCAAAATTAGACTCCTCCATTTTGACAGATTTACTAAACGTTTTCATAATGTCAATTCCATCCTTCCTGTTTCGATATATCTTTATAACAAAGAACCATATTATACCTATCATAAGCATTGCTATTAATAATTTTAGAGTTGAAATAGGATCCTTAATTCCAACGGCAGGGAATTTGAAAGATGCATAAACCATCCATAAAAGATAAAGAAAAGTCACTCCTCCAATAATTGATAACAATGGTATCCCAAAATATTTTTTCTTAGCGTAGTCAGGTGCCTTTTCAAATAATTGCGAATTTAAGAATGGGAGGAAAGTAAATGCAAAAATCGGTACCATCTGAGTTACTACAGCAAAAAATACAAACGTCATTTGTGTTGCTAAGGGTCCACCTTCGGAGGCATCATATAAACCAAATATCGCGAATGCGCCAAAAAAGAAAACCGCTCTCCGAGGAGTATTTGTACCTGGGGATAATTTTGTAATCCAATCGGGCATTAATCTATCTAGCCCCCACGATAAAACTATTCTACTTGAATAGAAAAAATATGTTTGAATAAGATTTATTAAAGTAAATATCCAAGCTACTGCAACCGTGTAAATTAGTATTGGGATTGGTAATAAAATTGCAGCATAGAAAGTAATCCAAGGCATGGCAGGGACGGATTCACCCCCCGTTACTTTTGATATTAAACCCGGATTATTTGCAATATATCCTTCAGCCGCAATCCACTCTGGCGATACCAAATTTTCCAATAATAAATCACCTAATACAAAAATTAGCATGGAAAATATAATTGCAGAACTTGAAGCCTGAATTAATGTCTTGCTTGGTGTTTGTATTTCCTCCGAAAAAAAAGTAGGAATGTAATATCCGTAGTAAATCCAAAAACCCATTATTAAACCTGCTAAGGTCATTTCACTAACAGAGGTATTTAATTTCATCCCCGCTTTTTTTGCTAAATTAATTCTATCATCAAAAAGTCCAAATGAGCTTGATGAACCCATAAAATTATTCCAAGCATTTTTAAAATGTTCCGGACCATCTGCTAAAAAAAGGCTAAAATAAACTATAATCCACGCAATTATTCCTAGAACAAATCCAACGATCATAATTCTTTGTAGATTTATATTGGATATGCTTACTGCCCAAATAGAAATAACAACTATCACGCTTCCAATTAAAAGCGTACCAGTACTACTTGAAGAAAAATTTGCAAAAAGTTCGTACTTTGAATCATGTAAAATTATAGACATAGATTTAAATAATGTTGGAATTGCGCTTTGCGGTATCCAAGCAGCTAGTCCTCCGGCAACGATTCCACTAAACAAGACCAATGTAAAACTTGCCGCAAACGCAATTGAGGGATGAACAACTCTACTAGCTAAAACATAATCAGCACCGGCACTTGGAGTGATGCTTCCAATTATGGCATAACTTATTCCATGGATCGTACACAATAGTGCAGCAATTATTAAAACACCCGAGATACTAGCTCCAGGCCAAACTGAAGCAACCCATGAAAATGGGATAAATCCTGATGAGGAGAGACTTATACAATGAATTCCAAATAGGAAGGCACCAAACAAACCAAAACTCCTTACCAATCCTGATTTTTTCCTCGTAGCATATATGCTGTTGGTTGTCATATTTTCAGCCATTGAGCCCTCCAAGATTTTTTATATATGTAAGCACTATAAGTATAATGCTAATAATTAATCCGATCACTGATCCCAAAAATAATCCAAATTTTTTAAACGCATTATTCACAAGTTCTTGATAATTTTCAGATTGAAAAACCTCAAGTGGGATTTTGATCCCACCAGTAGAAAACTTTGATCCTTGAATATTTGGATTCCTCGAGAAATAAACATAACTATCTTTTATAAAATTTGATTTTATGAATGCTCTTGCAGGCAATAGAAAAATAGAATCTGACTCAAGTTTTGATACTGTATTATTGTTTGTAAAAGTATATTTTACATTTCCTCGGTGAGAACCCTCTGTACTATATTTAATAATTGGCTTGGAAAAAAAACATTCCGATTTTATGTCAATGATAGCATTTGCGTAGCTTTCATTTTTTAAAACAGATGCAATAATGAATAAACTATCAGTCCTTTCGGTTGTTTGACTATAACTAATTGCATCATCAGGATATTCGACATTTGGAATAAAGAAAGATAAAAGAATTCCTACTACGGATAAAAATATTCCGATTATTCCATAAAAATCATTTTTATCAAATTTTATCATACAATATCCTTTGTTTTATATCTAATAAATTCCAGGATTAGATGTAGCCTATTTGAAGTCTGATTACAACCATTCTTAAAGAGATGATTGTTTAAATGCTGCACAGGTTTTTTTAATTGGTCATTGCCGAGAATGTGTAGAATATGAGTGACAAATTCAAATCATTTTTTCCCTAATCGCCTTCGCCACTGCTTCTGTCATCGTGTGTGCATCGACAATCTTGTAAATCTCGCGCAACTGTCCGTCAAGCGTATACACGTTCAATCCCATTTTTTTTGCCGCTTGCCCGCCAGACTTGTCCGCCTCTGGCGGAGGTGGGCTTGTGGTTTGGTGTATCCTTTTCCCAAACAATGGAGAATCTCTTTATGTATTTTGGTGAGCATGTCACCGTCGGTCTGTCTGTTGCGTGAGTGAGCCCCCATTGAGTGAACGTCAATTGTTATGGAATGATCGTTGTTTCGTTCCGGAGAGTGTACCATTTTTCCCCCAAAGATGTCCTACGTGATTGGGTAGTTATTTTGCCTTCCGGACCTCATTCTCCATTTGCCGTTCTTCTCGTTCTTGAATGATGAAAGTCCGTTTTTTATCGATAACACACAATATTCATCAATACCAACCTCTTTTTCTTCGCTGCAAACTGCTTTTTGACCGTGTCATACTACTTTTTGGCTTCGTCGCAATGCATTTTGAACCCGTCAAACTGCTTTTGGGAGTTGACACACTGCTTTTTGGTTCTGTCACCTGACATCTTGATCCTGTCGCATGACATCCTATCGCTGTCGGACTGCTTTTTGTCGTTGTCGATTATCATCGTGATAATGTCACATCGCATTTTGCTCTCGTCGAACTGCTTTTTGGCGCTGTCGATTATCATCGTGATAATGTCACATCGCATTTTGTTCTTGTCGAACTGCTTCTGAACGCTGTCGATCTGCTTCCGGCAGCAGTCAATGTTCTTCTGACGGCTGTCGAGTCACTTATGATTGCTGTCAAAACACTTCCGGCGATTGTCAAACTCTTTCTTTGGTGATCTCGTAGATCTTCTAAACACAAATAGAACCTTTATTCGTGCTATTAGTGGATAACAAAAAGGTCATCCACAGTTTCTGTATCGCCGAGTTTCCACTCGGCGCGTAAATTGCGCGGAGCGAAGCTCCGCGATACATTACGGCGCTTCAGAGAGCCCTGACTGAGAGTTCCGCCAAAAATACGGCGGACAAGTAAACTCTCGGACAGCAAAAGCCCTCCACGAATTACACTAATAGACACAAATAAAATTTTAATTCGTGTTATTAGTGGATAACAAAAAGATCATTCACAGTTTCTGTATCGCCGAGTTTCCACTCGGCGTGTAAATTGCACGAATCGAAGCTCCGCGATACATCACGGCGCATCAATAATCACCACATCCTTTTTATCTTTTGGTCGCGCAGAGGAAGCGCCGAACCAAAGGACTCCCAAATAGACAATCCATGCACGAAACATGCTCATCCCATCCGTGCGGCACATGCGCCGTAGTAATTGGTCGGCGTACAACCGGTCTTCCATGCCGAGCGCTTTCTGGCGGATCAATTGGTAGAGCGCGTCGTGCACCAATGAGCCGCGCATAAAATTCTTTGTATCAATTGTGGGACCGCTCGGACCGTCCCACGCATATCCTTCGGAGATGGTGAGCATTCCTTCTTTGGACAAATGGATGTACGTCTTCACCGGCGGCTTCGGCTCAAAGATCTCTTCACGCGGTTGTATGCCGATGCGAAAGGAGCACGTTTCCATCACCTGATATTTATATTGTGTGATCTTGCGATAGCGGATGTGTGTGGACATAACTTTTTCCTTTAGTTTTTTACCCCACATCTTCGCTGTAACGTATAGACGACACCCTCCTTTCGTACATATACCGTAAAAATTTTTTTTTCAGAGCCGAAATTCGAAGTTTTTTTTATTTTTTTTAGAATTGCTCAATTTTGCAGAAAATCGGCGATTTTTACTGTAAATATTTTATTGAAAGGAGGGAATTTGGGTGTAATTAAAACGAAACCGTTAAAACGGATGATGTTATTTGATGCTCAACTTGCCTGTTATGGAGAGGAACCAGCGCAGACAGGAGTGGAATGGATCGCGGTTTTCGAGGAACATCAACGGGCAGGCGCCGGGGATGACGGTAATGTTATGCTCGCGGCATTTTTGTACCGCAGATTGTGAGACACTTGATGTGGTGGAGGAATGTGAAGAGTGCTGAAGTCCGGATGAGTTGTGCATCCACACATGCGAAATGTTGAGTTCAATGCATTCATCGACGGCACGCTCTGCATTCTCCGCTTTTGCTGCGATGAAGATGCCGTCGATCTTTTGCGGGATGGAATGGAGCGTTGGATAGCAGGGATCTCCTTCGAATGTTGTCATGCGTGGATGTACTGCGATGACTGTTCGCTGCGGAGTCCGCAATACTTTGTAAAGATTGTTGGCGAGCGCCTGCTGTTTGGATGAAATGCCGATGATCGCGATCGTTCGCTGCGCAAGGAAATCTTCGGCGAGTTGTGCGATGGTGTTCATTGTATCACCACATCGAAAATAATTTCAGGATGCTTCTTTGGAGCAACGACGGCATTCAGCACCGAAAATTTTAGTTGAATGTTCTTCAACGGCTCGACCGTCTTCACCTCCAACGTTGTTGCTTCATGTGGCTTTAGTGTGACGACATTGGCATGTGCGTGGAATGTGTAGTCGCTGTTGTTCTGCAGAATGTATTCCGCATCGCTCGAATTTTCGATCGTCACATTCAGAACCGATTTCTTGTTCTGATAGACAGCAGAACGGATCTTCAATGACTGCTTGATGAGGGGAAGAAGGAATTCCTCCCGTCCGATGAGTGTGTTGTTGAACCAGACCGCTGTACGGCGGGCGAACAACGCTTCCTTGATCGATTCGGCACTCCGTTCTTTTGCAAAGACAAGCGTGATGGGACGATGACCTCCGTCGGGGACGTTGTACTGCCAGTCGATCAATCCGTGAATGTCCGATGTTCCCATAATAGTAAGATCGTGATCGAGCGCGATCTGAAGCGCCTCATCGGAGTACGTGACATCGTTCACCACTTCGATGCCGTCCAATAATTTTTCTTTCAATAAAAATTTATGTACGTCGGTCAGCGTCGCAATGCCTGTTGTGCTCTGCCCGATCCAGTTCGGATGATTCCAGAATGTGAACGCCCCCTGCTTCTTCGCTTCGCGGAAGACCTCGACCGAATCGGCCACCAATAATTTGTTCGCATCACTGATAAAGATCGCGTTGGAATGCCCCGGCGGCATCCTGCGGGTGATCTCCGAGCCGTTCACGACGATCAGGTTGGAATTCTTCGCTTCATTCAATGCAAGAGTATAAGCACGGTTCCTGTCGGGATGGGGAATATCATTCTTATGCGGCTGGTATTCGAGATGTTCGGTGAGTGAGATCGCATCGAGTCCGTCTTTGATCGCTTCCTGCACGCGGATCGTGGGCCACACATCGCCGTCGGAAAAGACCGTATGCTGGTGGAAGTCGCATTTAAACGTGAGATATCCGGGGATGTTCGGGAAGTCGATCGTTCGTCCTCCGTGATCGTGGTCGTGCGAGAAAAGGAAAAGAGAGAAGATGAACGTGAGGACGAAGGAGTGTACGGCGGTTTTCATTTGGAGATTCCTTTGTGATCGCTAGAAGAATTGGTCTCAAAAAGACGAGTACGTGTCATTCTGAACGAAGTCCCGATGTTGTTTATCGGGACGTAGTGAAGAATCTGGTTTGTGCGGTTAGGTTCCCCACGCGGCAAGCAGATTCCCTGCCTGCCGGCAGGTTCGGTGGTCACAAAAAACGTGACTCCCTCAGAATGACCACAATTCCATTTTTAAGATTGCTACTAAATAATAAACGGAGATTCGTTCAAACGCACATTAAATAATGATGATGATCCCTTTCTTTTGCAACGTGTCGATCTGTTTCGAACGGACCGGGTTGCCGGTGATATTCACATATTCCAGATGATCCAATCTGAAGAGAGGAGTGAGGTCGTCGATATCGTTGTACGAAAGATCGACCGCGCGAAGATCGTTGAGAAAACCCAGACCGTCGATGTACCCGATACGATTGTTGGCGAGATACGCCTCCTGCAGCATCGTCAACGATGCCAGTTCTGAAATATCGGTGATGCGGTTCGATGACAATTCCAACGTGATAAGATGCTTGCAATATTTTATCCCGTCAAGGTCGTCGATCTCGCTTCCCGCAAGATCCAGCGAATCGAGATCTTCCAGATAGTAATAGGGGAGTTCGATCTTTCTGTTGCCGTAGACAGTCCGTTTAAATACGGTGAAGAAATTATTGCGCAGTGCGAGACCGTCAAATTCATCGCCGAGATCTTCGTCCGCCTCCTCACCAAATTCTTCGTCATCAACTTGTTCCGATTCCTCGCGGACGCTTTCCCAGAGGTCGGAGTACGCGGAAGTGTTCGCTTGCGGTTTTTTCAGTACGATGAGTGTCGATTCGAGTTCAAGTGCGGTAAAGATATGAGCATACCGCTTCAATTCCTCCAGATCATGTGCGGCGTACAGTTTATCGATCTCGTTCCGGTAGAAATGCAGCCTGTCCGGATGGTAGGTCATCATCAATTTATAGAATGCCTTGCTGCCGTGCTCCTTTTTTTGCTGCTGCTGTTCCCCGACAGCCTTCATCATTATCATCAGGGCATTCGTCTGATCGTTCCTGTGCAGGTCGATGATCTTCCGGGTGATCTTTTGAAGATTATCGTGAGTATAACTTGCTTGCAGTGTTTCATACAGATCGCCGATGGTCATACTTAATGTTGTTATCCTTTTACATACGAAAGTTTCTCTGCAATTTTTCCGTCACGGACACGGAACATGTCGATCCCGCGAAGATGCCATGGCTTGCCATCCTTTGTCTTTCTGTATATCCATCGGACAACACAGCGGTTCTCATCCGCAAAGATCTCTTCAGTTTCGAACAATGCATCGGGAGAATGTGCGAAAAATTTTTCCCAGTACTCTCTGACTGCCTTTTTGCCTGTGAAGCGGATGCCGTCCGGAGGCGGGGCGGTGCTTTCAAAGATGCAGTCGTCGGTCATCGCATCCATAATGCGGTCAACGTCATGGTTGTTGAACGCTTCGTTGAATGCCCTGACGGCATTCAGTGTGTCAACGGTATTCATGTGTGCATGCCTGAGAATCTATGGTCACGTGAAACTGTCAGTGGAATTTTTTTCGTTTGAGCCGGAATATCTCGAACGGATTCATGCTGGTAAAATTCACCTTCCCAAGAACGTACGCGGTGATCCATCCGAGGACAACCATTGCCGCAAAGAATACCGCATACGAAATGCGCCAGTCGATCCCGTGCGTCATCATGCTGAATTCCGACATCCCGCCGATCCCGGCGATGAGATTCAGCGGAAGGAACACGATGTTGATGATGGTGAGATTCTTCAGCAGCATGCTCATGTTGTTGTTCACCAGCGAACCGCGTGCATCCATCAATCCCGAAAAAACAGTGGAGTAGATTTCCGCCTGCCGCAAACACTGATTATTCTCGATCACGATATCGTCGATGATCTCAATGATGCGCGGTTCGTAGTTCAATTTATCGGCAAGTGTCCGCAGTCGGCCGAGCACGATGCCATTGGCGCTGATGGCATTCGTATAATACACGAGGCTTTCGCTCAGATTGAACATCTGGATCAGATGTTCGTTCGCCATCGATGTGTTGATGCGTCGCTGCAGGTCGTGCGCGATCATCTTGATCACCTTCAAATGTCCCAGGTAATGCTGTATCGTTCCGAGGATGATCGCGAGAAGCAGTTCAAGCGGCGTCGTGAATTTTATATTATGACGGCTTCCGCTTCCCAGCAGTGTCAATTCTTCTTCTGCCACAACCACAAGATTGTCCCCCGTCAAAAAGATACCGAATGATCCGACATTGAAATAGAAATTATCCTTGGCGGAACAGTTCAACGCCCGTTTCCAGATCAGGGACGTCGTGGTATCCGACAATTCGATGCGCGACACTTCGTCGGGGTCGAGCGCGGATGCGAGCGTATGTTCGTCGATATGGTACATGGAACAAAGTGATGCCCGCTCCTGTTGATCGGGATTGATCGAGACGATCACCGAGCCCGGTTGATCGGTCGTTTCAACTAACGAGTTGTTCAGAATGGAATATTGTTTGATCATGAGGAGCCCCTTTCAGATACAGACAGCACTCTTTAATGGAAATTCTTTTCTCCCGCTTCGATTGCGGCGTCGATGTGGTCGTCCTTTGACGGAATTGCACATGAGTATTGAGCGCTGTATGCGCAGTACGGATTGTATGCTCCGTTAAAATCGATTGTATAGATGAAATTCTTATCGGGATTTAGTTCAAAGTCTATGTAGCGTCCCACGTGGTATGTCTCTTTTCCTGTCGTCTTATCGGTGAACCAGATGCTATAATATTCATATCCCGTCCTGCTTGTTCCTTTATAGACATGAATGCTTTTTGTACCGCTCCCGCGCTCCCAGAGGACGTAACCATACTTCACTACCTTCCGTTCCTCTCCCTTGGTGCCGAAAATGATAACTGTATCCTTCTGCTCATGCTCGAACAGCACACTTTTGAAAACAAATCCAGGATCGACGTCGTAATACTTCAGCGGAGAAAAATGTGCGGTCGAGTCCTTCTTGAATGGAGAGGTGGGATCGTTTTCCATCCAGAAGTCCTTCTCGATGCGCGCCTGTGTGACGGTGGAGATGTATGCTTCCTGCTCGGGGGAATATGTCTTTCCGCACGAAAGCAGTAAGAAACACAGTACAAATCGGAAAAAATTTTTCATGATGAGATGTGCATAGTTCAGAAAATTCCAAATTACAAAGACCAAAACTCACATAATATCCAAAAATTCAAATTCCGATGGTTGAGTATTGTGATTTGAAATTTATTTGTGATTTGGAGATTGCTAATCGAAATTTACTTCACCTGTAACTCTTCAATTTTTTCTCATCCTCTTTCGTTGCCGGTGTGATGCTCACCGCCGCGCCGCCGCCGGGGGCGAGCTGCAGTTTCAACGCGGTCTTACCGTTGACGAGAAACTTTTCGATCTTGTATGCCATCGGATTCTTCTCCCAGTGCGCATCGGCGGCATCGGCGTAGATCGTTGCGACATATTTCTTTTTTGCATCGAGAAAATTCAGCGGTACGGTCGATGTGCGGGCGTTCTCATCCGTGATCGCGCCGAGGTACCATTCATCGTTTCGATTCTTCGCTTTGCGCGCGACGGTGACAAAATCTCCCGGTTCCGCATCGATGTATTTTGAGTCATCCCAATCCATCGCGACATCCTTTATGAATTGAAATGCGTCGGGGAATCGGTCGTAATTTTCCGGCAGGTCCGCCGCCATGTGCAGCGGACTGTACATCGTTACATACAACGCCAGCTGCTTTACGAGCGTTGTGTGTACCTGTTCTTTCTTATTGGGATTGTAATAATCCATTTTTATCTGGAAAATTCCCGGCGTGTAATCCATCGGCCCGCCGAGCAGTCGGGTGAAGGCGAGGACTGTTTCGTGATCCGGTTTGTTGCCGTTGCTCCATCCGTTGAACTCGTTGCCGCGCGCCGCTTCGCACGCGAGCCAGTTCGGATACGTGCGATGTAATCCGGTCGGGCGGACCGGTTCATGCGCATCGATCATGATCTTGTACTTCGCCGCCTTTTCCGCAACACGGATGTAATGATTCACCATCCATTGTCCGTCATGAAATTCTCCGCGCGGAATGATCTTGCCGACATAACCGGTCTTGACCGCATCGTACCCATGCTCTTTCATGAATTGAAATGCTTCGTCCATTCTGCGTTCATAATTTGTAACAGAGGCGGACGTCTCGTGATGCATGACGAGTTTCACTCCTTTTTCCGCCGCGTACTTCTGCAACGCGTCCACATCAAAGTCGGGATACGGCGTGACGAAATCGAACACTTCTTCTTTCCACTGTCCGAACCAATCCTCCCATCCGACATTCCATCCTTCCACCAGCACGCCGTCAATGCCGTGCTTCGAAGCGAAGTCGATGTAGTACTTTACCCGCTCCGTCGTTGCGCCGTGTTTGCCGTTCGGTTTCAATTTGTTCCAGTCGGTTGTGACGAGCTGCACGTTGTTCGTGTCGGCATAATTCCACGTCGATTTTCCGACATGCAGTTCCCACCAGACGCCGACCATCTTTTGCGGTTTGATCCACGAAACATCGGCGATCTTGGACGGCTCGTTGAGGTTCAAAATCATTTTGGATGCGAGGATGTCGGTCGCTTTGTCGCTTACCATCACCGTGCGCCAGGGAGTCTTTGCCGGCGCTTGAAGATATGCTTTGTTGCCGACCGGATCCGGGGCGATAGTGGAGATGAGTGTGAAACTCTCTTTATTGATCTCGACGCACATGGCGGGATAATTCACCAGCGCCGCCTCGGAGATATTGATATAGAGCCCGTCCGCCGATTTCATCATCAGCGGCGTCTGCACGAAATTCTTCCCGATCACCGTCCGTGTGGCGATCTCCGTCGCGGAAAATCCGTACGTTGCATCGACGTCGGATAATGCCGTTTCGTGATATTCGTACTCATTCGTGTCGAAGTCCCCCGGAATCCAGAATGCCTTGTGGTTGCCGGCGAGTTTGAATTCGGTTCTTTCATTCGATACGGTGAAATATCCCAGGTGGTCCTGCTGCGGGAATTCGTACCGGAACCCGAGTCCGTCATCGAAGAGACGGAATGTGACGATCATTGTCCGCGGTTTGTTCGCCATCTGCGTCAACGCCACTTTCAGTTCGCGGTAGTTGCTGCGGATCGTTTTCACTTCGCCCCAGACCGGATCCCACGATTCATCCACCAGCGACGATTCAACGTTCGCAATGACAAATGTCCTCAGGAACGGAGTCTGATCTTTAATTTCAATCCCGAGTTTGCTTGGAAGGATGACCTGCTTCTTCCCGAAATTCAATTGGTACGTCGGCTCGCCATCCTGCGACAATGAGAATGCAAGCGAAAGTTTTTTATTGGGGGACTGGATGGTTTGTGCCGTTGCAGCAATAGTAAGAATAATAACGAGCAGAAGAGAAAGAAATGATTTCATGGAATGGTCTCCTTTGAGGTAAAGATTTTCCAATTCTTCGGGATTTGGAAAATCTAAATTTGAATAATGAAATGTAAGGGATTTTTTGGTAGGAGAGAAGGGGAGAAATTAACCTTCGATAATTTTACAATGCTGAGCATGGAAGTAAATTCCGAAAAATTGGCGGTCCAGCGACCCATGGTCAGCGATATGTCATCACACTGTTTCCATTTCCACCGTTTGGTCGTTATGCTCCACGCTGAAGAGAAATTTCGCTTTCGGATTTTTCCCCGTCGCCATCCGGAGCGCGTACTCAGATTCTGCAAGGAAAACGAGATTGTTGTTCTTGTCGCGGTAGAGAAAATTTGCTCGAATGTAAAATAACTCTTCCACATCGCTCTTGTCGGCATACTGCACCCAGCACGCTTTGTGTGCCGTGATGGGAACAAAGTCGCAGCTCGCGCCGAACTCATTCAGCAGACGATACTTCAAAACATCGAACTGCAGTTCGCCCACCACGCCGATCACTTTCCGGTTCGGATTGATATTATGTGTGAACAGCTGCGCCAATCCTTCGTCGGTCAACTGTGCGATCCCTTTTTCCAACTGCTTCGTCTTGAACGGATCGTTGTTGCGGAGTTCTTTGAACACTTCCGGTGAGAAGCGGGGGATACCTTTGTACATGAAGCCTTCCCCTTCGGTCAGCGTATCGCCGATTGCAAATGTTCCTGAATCATACAGACCGATCACGTCGCCGGGGTACGCCTCTTCCAGCAAACTTTTGTTCTGCGCCATGAAACTTGCCGGATTGGGAAACTTGATGTCACGGTCCAAACGGACATGATGATAGAATGTATTCCGCTCGAATTTTCCCGAACAGACGCGCAGGAACGCGATCCTGTCCCTGTGTTTCGGATCGAGGTTCGCATGGATCTTGAAAACGAATCCGCTGAAATGTTCGTTGTGAGGTTCAACCATTCCTTTTGTCGTCTCACGTTGTCTCGGGGACGGGGCGATCTCGACGAATGTGTTCAGCAATTCCTGTACGCCGAAATTATTCAACGCACTGCCGAAAAAGACCGGAGCGACATCTCCGGAAGAATATTTTTCCACGGTGAATTCCTCGTACACACCGTTAATGAGCTCGACATCATTACGAAGTTTCTGAGCATCGGCACCGAACGATTCCTGCAAGAGAGGATCATTCAATCCCTGGAACACCTGCACGTCATCTTCGATCGTCTGCTTGCTCGGTTTGAAGAATGCAAAACTATTCTTGTACAGATTATAGACCCCCTTGAATGACGAACCGATACCAAGAGGCCAGCTGAGCGGGCGGACGCGGATATCCAATTTCTGTTCGATCTCGTCGAGCAGCTCGACGGGATTTCTTCCTTCGCGATCCAGCTTGTTGATGAAGATGATCACCGGTGTTTTGCGCATACGGCAGACCCCCATCAGTTTTTCGGTCTGCTCCTCAACACCTTTCACGCAATCGATGACGAGAATGACGCTGTCCACTGCCGTCAATGTGCGGTACGTATCTTCAGCAAAATCTTTGTGGCCCGGCGTGTCGAGCAGGTTGATCTTGTATCCTGCATATTCGAACGACAGCACCGACGTCGTTACCGAAATGCCCCGCTGCTTTTCGATCTCCATAAAATCCGATGCGGCGGTCTTTTTGATCTTGTTCGACTTCACCGCTCCAGCGATGTGGATCGCACCGCTGTACAGCAGCAGTTTTTCCGTCAGCGTTGTTTTTCCCGCGTCTGGGTGACTGATAATCGCGAAAGTCTTTCGTTTTTGTATCTCTTTGAGAATGCTCATAGTAATAGAATAAATTGGAATCGGTTTCGAATGTTTAAAATGAAAAAGGGAGCAGAGGAGACTGCGTCGTTAACGATGGATGCCGATGTGAGTGTTGAGGTGCTTCATTACACCACAAAGATACAAAAATTACGGGAGATTTTCATTTTCTTTTTTGAGTGTTATTTATCATCGTTCAATAGTAAAAAGGATTAGCCGCCCGAGCACTTGTCCGCCGTCTGCATGGCGGAAGTCCCGATTGTTTTTTTAATCCGGACGCGTCGAAGGGTCATGGTTCGACTCGTCAAAACTAAAAACGGTGTGACTCGATCACCATGACTAAACTTTTTTTTGATCGATAATCTTCAACAATGACCAGTAACCTCTGCCGGTTTTCTTCGTGATCTCGGCGAGAGATTCCTTCTTTGTCAGCCCTTTTTTTTGGAGTGCTGCAAATTTTGTCACGATCTCTTTTCTTTCTTTGTCCGAAACCGGCTGTCCCTGCTTGTGCAGAACATTTTTCGGCGGAACCCTCAATTGCGAAAGGAGTGAGCCCGGAATTATTTTTTTAATCTCTTTAATCTGGTGATTGTAAGCGACAGCACTCTTTTCAAATCCGGTCGCTTTCCTATCCAACCCGATCGCGATCTTTGCAGTGGAGAAACTTCCTAAAAAGAAATCGCACACAGTGTCGCCGGGATTGCTGGAGTACTGGATCATTTTGATCAGAAGTTGGGAGGGGAGTTCATTCTTGTTTTTGATCTTTCCCGGTTTGTATTCGCGGTTGATGATCCAGACATCCTCTCTGTCCTGATAATTCAACGAGCCGTTCGATTCGGATTTTTCGGAATCGGAGAAGCGTGAAAATGTATTGAATGTCGGTTTCTTTCCCTGCCTGCCCGCATTTTTTTTGGCGGGCTTGCAATAATAGAGGATATGATAGTGTGAAGAGATGTATTTGTTCTTCGTGTAAACACCAAAATTGTACTTCCAAATGATGTGATTGATCTCCGTGAGAGAAGTCTGTCCGAGTGCATTCAAAATATGGTGAAGATTTGAATATCCCGACACAATATAGATCGAGCCGCCCGGACGCAATACCCGTTCCGCTTCTTTGATCCATCGTTCGCTGAATTCTTTGTATTCGCTTTCAGGAACTTCAATATATCCATCAAGCACATTCTTTTCATTCCGATTGTAATGCTTGTGGAGCGTATCACCTTTGATCCCGTACGGCGGATCGGTGATGATCAGATCGACGGAAGAATCGGCAAGATATTTTTTTGCACCTTCAATGCAATCGATGTTGTAGAACATTATAGTGCCGAGTAAAATAAGTAAACCTGTAAAACAAACTGATCATGCTGAGCAAGTGCCGCCACATTGTGGTTCATCCTTCGACGCACTCGTAAAAAGCACTCGCTTGCTCAGGATGGGTATCGTATGGCGGCACGCCTGCCTACACGGCAGGCAGGCGTCGAAGCATGATTAAAGTATTCCCACTGTATAATTGATATTGTCTCTGAACGGGATCGCATACGAAAATACATTTTTTGAAGATAAAAAGCTATCGAGAGATGATTGTTTCAAAATATTACTTAGTGATTCACTTGTCCTCGCACCGGTCACGGATCGAAGGTTTGAAATATCCAATTGGCTCTGCGATATTTGCCAGCCGGTCATTGAACCGATCATGCTGAATATGTCGTGGATATACTGCGTCATTCCGTCCGGCGATATGGCGGTTGACTGACATTGAAATCCTGTCAATTGCTTGTACCGGGATCTGGTTTGCCCGCTCCCTTTTTGAAAACCGAGCGATGACAATTGCTGTTGCAGGCGCTCCATTTCTGTCTCAAACTCCATTGTATCGATCTTCTTCAATGATTGTACGAACGGAGGGTGAGGCATTTCGTTGCAGATCCAATTCGCCGTATTCTTTTGAAACCGATGCTCCTGCCCGTTGATGAATGCCGAATCTGCAAGCCAGATCAACTGTTCGGTAAATTGTGTTGATGGAATCGGTTCGTTATACAGCCACATCAGAAAATGAATAGTGCCGAGAGGATACTTCTCTTTGAAGCCATGTGTAACCGACCGTCCGACGATCTCGTTCGGATTACAACTATTCCGCAGCCCGATCAGTGCGTCGCTCCCATTGTTTCTTACGATGTGATGCCCGAGTGAACGGCAAGATGGATGGTTGATGTCCAGGTCGATATATACTGACCGTTCAAGATCGGTGGTTGAGAGTGAGGAGTTATAGAAAAGAGTTTTGTATTCCGTGTAGATGCCGACAATCTTCGACGCAGGATTTTTTGCAAGATACAAATGTGCGGAAAGTGCTGCGTCAAGATCGTCACCCATGATAACGGTCTCAGCAGCAGCGTGCCGTAACCACGGGTGTTGCGATACGATTACTCTCGCATCCATCATTTTACATACGAGTCGATCACTTTCTCGATCGCTGCAGAGCAGACCGGATCAAATCCGACCAGACTGAGTGAGAACATTCTGCAATCGACAGCCGGGCGATACACGCCTTTCGAAACATATCCCGCTCCTTCGAATGTACCGACCTTATTCTTGAATTCTGCGTTCTTCAAAATATTCTGGCTTGCCTGATACAGCGGTTCACGTTTTGCGTAGTAATCCGGTGCGAGCCGATCGAGTTTTCCACGGACCGCTTCAACAGAATCGTATTCCGATTTTTTCCACGGTGTCGGAATCGGCGTTTCGGTTCCCACGGCTCAACGCCCGCCTGATAAAAATCGTTGTAGGCAACAGATGATGTATAGTATTCATCCCCTAATCCTGCAAATGAATGTCCGAGTTCATGCACGAAGACGTAGTCCATTTGCCATTCCATTCCTTTCGTGTCGGTCTGAGTGAAGCAGGTCGTGTACAGATTGTAAATGCCGCCGCCGCCGTAGCGGCTATCGTTCACCAGAATCGCAATCGCATCGTAGGGAACCTGTCCGCAGATATCGCGCAGCGTTCTGTTCTCTTCGGTGAGAATGTACCGTGCCGATCCGAATGTATCGTACATTGTTCCAAGTGCATTTTCCTTCCACACGTTCGATTTCGGCTTATCGATCCCGCTCTGCTTCGACTCGGCTTCGATGATCCACACATTGAAATCCTTTTTTCGCTCCTTGAAGGGCGATGTACTGAGAAGGATGTCCGAATAATGCTTCGCATCGTCGCGGAATTTCTGGATGTCTGTTTTTGCATACCCGTCGCCAACGATCAGCAGGTCAACTTTCTTCTCGGAAGGCCCGTTATCCACTATCTTCGATGATTTGAATAGCGACGTCCGCTGTTGAATATTGACCGTCGCAGAATTATTCGGATCGATCAACGTGGAGAAGAGTTCATGGAAGATCATCTGTTTATCGCGGCGGGAGATCGTTAATTGAATTTTATTTTTCGGGAACGGTATCCGTACCGTTTCATGGATCGTCTTGACGATGCCAGCGAGAGCTTCGTCGGTCGAATGCCATTCATTGAACATCGTCGAATAGCCGCGGGAATAGATCATTGCGGCAGTCGCTACATCGTACACGCGCACCATATACTCGCCGTAATTCAATTGATCGATCAACTGCGTTTTGCTGCCGGACCAGATCCCCTCATCGTACACTTTATCAAGAGCGATGATCTCCATCCCTTTTGTCCCGGTATGGTGATAATCGACGCGGAGAGTTTTGTCGTGGAAAAATTGATTGAAGGACTGAGAAAAGAGCGAACATGTCAGCGCAACAGCCAAAAAAAAGAGACGTTTCATAAAGAGCCTCATCTTGTCAATGGTGTAAGAATGTTGGCTTAATATAGAGAAGGGAAAGCAGAGAAGGAAGGGTCGGAAAACATTTTTTACTTTATCATTACAATTTGCGGTTAGAGAGTAATTACACTATATTTTTCCACCAATCCCCAAGCCGTGCGGTTGATCGAACAACCTTCATTCTAAAAGGCATATCCATGGCAAGTGTCAATACCATCCTCAAGTCAATGGCGAAGAAAGAAATCCGCCAGCTTTCCGTTGCGGTCTTTTTTCTTTTTGCAACGATCGGACCACTGACATTATTGATGGAACCCTCCGTGCTGCCGGGACCATGGTATAGATTGATCATCCTCACCGTCACGAGCGGTCTGTTCTCTGCAGGGATTGTTTTGTTGATAAACAAACCGGTGAAACTGATTCTTTGGATCGTATTGTTTGTTGCGTTTCAATTCTCGTACACCCTGATCGAACAATATCTCTTTACCGATTTTGAAAAACAGCAGATGATTGTAGCTGATCGATTGTTCAAGCTGACAACGGAAGAGATGGATCTCCTTCAAACAAAACGTGCTGTATTCGGCATGATCGCTATCGTGTGTTTGGCAACGGGGTACGCTCTTTTTGTCCGCGTGATCGGAAACGAGAAGAAACGCCGTGCAGAGTCGGAAGCGGAAATGAAATTTGCGGAACAGATCCATGGATCGCTTCTTCCGGAAGCACCGGTGCGGACACCGTGGTGTGAAATTGCCGGCGTCAGCATTCCCGCTGCAAAGATCGGCGGCGACTATTACGACATTATTCAGATTTCCGATTCAAAAATTCTTTTGATAGTGGCGGATGCATCAGGTCATGGTGCAGGAGCGGGAGTTCTCGCTGCAATGACAAAAAGCAGCATTATTCAAGAGCTTCAGCATACACAATCGATTCCGCACGTGATGACCAATGTGAACAAGACTATTTATTCCGTTACCGAGAAGAATATGTTCGTAACGTGTGCTCTCGTACTCCTGGATAAACATTCTCTCTCCGCAGAAATCATTACCGCCGGTCATCCTCAAATTCTCCGGCATCGTTTCAACAATCCGAACATCGAAGAATTCAGAACCCAGCACTTCGCTCTCGGCATTCAACAAGATTCGACATATCAAACAGACACAGTGCAACTGCAAAAGGGAGATACGCTTTTCATCATCAGCGACGGTCTTCTTGATGCAGCAAACCCGCAGAAAGAACAGTTCGGCATGGAGCGGTTGAAGGAGCTCATTCTTGATACCGAACGTCCTTCCGCCGACCACATGAGCGCTTCACTCATTGCCTCAGTCCGGGAATTCACGATTACAAAAGAATTTCAGGATGATGCAACTATTGTCGTTGCAAAAATCTCCATGTAACCCAAGTCCAGCACTGTTAGGCAAAAAATTCTTGACATTCTTTGTGCATCTTGCTTACTTGTAGCGGAATTTTTAACACTTACATGGGGAGGAATTGTTACGATGAAGCAACTGTTTTTCTTTGCGGTTATTTTTGTCCTGATCACTACCGGATGCAGCAATGACGCAAGCACCGGCATCGTCAATGCACCTGTTGATGAGCGGAGTGAGTTGAACACCGGTTCAAATTTCACGCCGAACATTTTGCCCCCCAGCGATAACGGACCGACAGTAACGGTGACCGCATCTGATACGATCGTATGGCCGCCGAATAAGAAATGGAAGACGGTGACATTCAGTGGAACGTTGTCTGATTATACTGTGGCGACGTACGCATTGACCGACCAGTACGGGAAAATTTCATACGCAGGCTCACTCAGCGGGGCAACGTATTCGGTTCCGTTGAAACTGAAAGCGGAGAGAAAAGGAAAAGACAAAGACGGACGAACATACACATTTACGGTAACGGCTGTCGGCAGTTTGACCGTCACTGTTTCGGTGGATGTTGTTGTTCCACATGACAAAAAAAAGTCCGGCGGCAAAGATGATGGTGACGACGATGACGATGATTGTGATGACGGCGGGGGCGATGACTAATTAACAGGTCAGTAGTTTACGGGGGAGAAAAAGGCGTGGTAGAGCGATCTAACACGCCTTTTCTTTTTTTTGATACCGAGTGTCGACATACGGCTGGTAAAAAATGCTGATCCAAACCGGGGTACGGATTTGAGAAGAAAGTAAAAGTTCACATCGCTTGAAGATTTAGAAACTTATCGAAAGGTGAAACTGAGTTCATTGTTTCACCTTTTTTTGGTTATATTTCAGCAATAAAGTTTGGAGTCACCATGTCTCGCATTATTCGCGCCCCGCGCGGAACAAACATTTCCGCACAAGGGTGGATTCAGGAAGCGGCGATCCGGATGTTGATGAACAATCTCGATCCCGATGTCGCCGAAAAACCGCAGGAACTGATCGTCTACGGCGGCACCGGCAAAGCCGCACGCAACTGGAAATGCTTCGATTCGATCGTTGATGCATTGATGAAATTAGAGAACGACGAAACACTTCTCGTGCAATCGGGAAAACCTGTCGGCATATTCAACACGCACCTCAACGCGCCCCGCGTTCTTATTTCCAACTCGATGCTTGTTCCCAAATGGGCAACATGGGATGAATTCCGCCGGCTTGAAGCGCTCGGACTGACAATGTACGGACAGATGACCGCGGGGAGTTGGATCTATATCGGCTCGCAGGGAATTCTGCAGGGGACGTATGAAACATTTGCTGAAGCGGCGCGTCAGCATTTCGGCGGATCACTCGCGGGAAAATTTCTTCTTACAGCCGGACTCGGCGGAATGGGAGGGGCACAACCGCTTGCTGCAACAATGAACGGCGCCGCATGTCTCGCCATCGACGTCGACCGTTCGCGCATCGAAAAACGTCTCGCCACAAAATATCTCGACAAAATGACCGACGACTTCGACGAAGCGATGACGATGATCCGAATGGCGAAAGAGAATAAAATGCCACTCTCCGTCGGACTGCTGGGCAATGCTGCTGAGATCGTTCCGAAAATTGCGCGGGGAAAATTCCTTCCGGATATCGTCACCGATCAAACGTCCGCACACGATACATTGAACGGATATGTTCCCGCGGGAATGAGTTATACAAAAGCGCTTGATATGCGGAAGAAGAATCCCAAGAAATATGTCGAACGTTCCCGCGCATCGATTGCCGAACATGTGCAGGGTTTGTTGTTGCTGAAGAAGAAAGGAAAAATTGTCTTCGATTACGGCAATAATATCCGCGGCGAAGCATTTTCGTACGGCGTCAAGAAAGCGTTCGATATTCCCGGATTCGTTCCCGAATACATCCGACCGCTCTTCTGCGACGGCAAAGGACCATTCCGCTGGGTTGCTTTGTCCGGCGATCCCGACGATATCTATCGAACTGATCGTGCAGTTCTGGAAACATTTCCGGAAAATACATTATTGAAAAACTGGATCGAGAAAGCGCAGAAGCATGTTGCATTTCAAGGATTACCGGCACGCATCTGCTGGCTCGGTTATGGAGAACGGGCGAAGATGGGAAAAATTTTCAACGATCTTGTGCGTACGAAAGAAGTAAAAGCGCCGATCGTCATCGGGCGCGACCATTTGGATTGCGGGAGTGTTGCATCGCCGAACCGCGAAACGGAAAAGATGAAGGACGGCAGCGACGCAATTGCCGATTGGCCCATCCTGGGAGCAATGCTGAACTCAATCGGCGGCGCTAGCTGGGTAAGCGCGCATCACGGCGGGGGAGTCGGTATCGGAAATTCGATTCACAATGGGATGGTCATTGTGTGCGATGGTACGAATGAGGCAGATGAACGCTTGAAAAGAGTATTGACCTACGATCCCGGAATGGGAATTATGCGCCACGCTGATGCGGGGTACGACAGAGCAATAAAGAATGCCAAGCAATTCAACGTAAAAATACCGATGTTAAAATGACATGGGATATAACGACAACAATATCGATCAAGTGCAACAATCGTCTGCATCCCGCCTCCTTTTCTCAATGAATCGTAAATTATTTGTCGCATTTCTTGCCGCCGTTCTTGTTCTCGGCATTGTCGGTCTGTTTACGTTCCAGACAGTTCTTCAGCTCTCGGATGATTATGATCTGATCTCAAGAACATACGTCATCACCCAGTCACTGGAAAAAATTCTCACGCATACGACGCTTGGACAGACCGATCTTCGGGCTTTTTATCTAACAATGGATACGACATACCTCCGCGGGTACCATTCGGAGACCGATTCCTCACGTCATCTTTTGCAAGTCCTGAGAGCGGACATCATTGATAAGCCGCAAAAGAATTCTCTGCTCGACCTCGAAACATCACTAAAGAAGAGAGAAGAATTTAATGAATCGAAAATCGCTCTCTTTTTTACAGAAGGGTTTGATACAGCGCAGGCGCAGTACCCAACAAAAAAAAGTCAGGAACTGATTCATCGTATCGACAGCATCGTACAGAGCATGGAACTGCAGGAGGAAACATTGCTTGCGGTGCGGTATGCGCAAATGCGCAGCCGCACAGATCAAACTCAGACGCTTATTTTATCCGGCGGTGTAGTCAGTATCGTTGTGCTGATCGTAGTATTTATCTTGCTCAACAAAGAGATACATCAACGACTCCGTGCCGAGGAGGAACTTCGGCGTTCAAAAGAAGTGGCTGAGTCGGCGACGATGGCGAAATCCCTTTTTCTTGCCACCATGAGCCATGAGATCCGCACGCCGATGAATGGTGTCATCGGTATGACCGATCTGCTGTTATTGACCGAGTTGACCTCAGCACAACGGGAGTATGCGGAGATCATCCGCACAAGCGGCGAAACGCTGATGACGCTGATCAACGATATACTGGATTTTTCGAAAATTGAGTCGGGAAAATTGGAATTGGAACAGCGTCCGATCGATCTCCAGAATTTAATAGAAGAATCGTTCGACGTGGTCGCACATCGTGCCGTTGAGAAAGAACTCGATCTGCTGTACCTCGTTGATCGTGAAGCTCCCCTGTATATCATTGGCGATCCTGTCAGATTGAAACAGATACTGTTGAACCTTATTAATAATGCGATCAAGTTTACGGATAACGGTGAAGTCTTCGTCTCCGTCAACGAAGAATCCAAAAGGGATGATCAATCCGTGCTCCTCTTTGCCGTGAAAGATACCGGTATCGGCATTCCCAAAGAAAAAATCGACGTGCTCTTCAAGGCTTTCACGCAGGTGGATGCATCGACAACTCGAAAATTCGGAGGCACGGGGCTCGGGCTTGCAATTACCCGGCGGCTGGTTGAATTGATGGGGGGCAGAGTGTGGATAGAAAGCGAAGAAGGAAAAGGGTCGATTTTTTATTTTACGATTTCCGTTGGGACGGTACAAGCATCGGAAATGCCGCCGAAAAAATATGTGCGGGGATCCATACCTGAATTACAGGGAAAACGGGTGCTGATCGTTGACGATAATCTCACGAATTTAAATATCCTTAGTATGCAATGTTCGATGTGGGGGATGATTGCGCGAAGCACGTCGTCGCCGCACGAAGCATTATCATGGATCAAGAACAACGATCCGTTCGATATCGCCATCCTTGACTATCATATGCCCGGCATGAGCGGAGTGGACCTTGCGAGGCAGATTCATACAATGAGAAGTACGCCGACGCTGCCGGTCATTCTCTGTTCCTCTTCAGGTCGTTCCGAATTCAGCGACACGGACAATGCGATGTTTTCCTCTGTGGTGGTAAAACCGATCAAACAATCCCACCTGCATGATATACTCTTGGACACATTATCTGTGACGGGAAAAAAAGTGTATGCAAAACCACAGACAATTCATGTTGCGGCGAAAAAAATTGCCGATGAAATTCCTCTGTCAATCCTTGTTGTGGAAGATAATGTCACAAATCAAAAACTCGCGGTCCGGTTGTTGCAGCAACTCGGGTATTCAGCCGATATTGCGCCGAACGGAAGAGTAGCACTGACCATGGTGGCAAACAAGCGGTATGACATTGTATTCATGGATCTGCATATTCCGGAAATGGACGGATTCGAGGCAACACGGGAAATTGTGCGGACCGTTGATCGGAGGTTTCGTCCGAAAATTATCGCTATGACAGCCGATGCGATGAGCGGAGACCGGGATCGATGTATCGATGCGGGAATGGATGACTATATCAGTAAACCGGTACGGTTTGAAGCATTGCAGGCGTCACTAAGAATCCAGGGTGCAACAATCGTCAAGGATACAGTAATCGCGCAAACTACTCAATCCGATGAAGAGAGCATGCGTATCCGGTTGACTGATATATTGGAAGATACAGATCGTCAGTTTTTTGACGCATTTGTGAGTTCGTATTCTCCTCAAGCAGACAAAATATTCGCCCAGCTGCAAGAAGCGTGGCAGCGCCGAAACAGAAACGATATAGTTTTTGCTGTCCATAAATTGCGAGGGCAAGCGTTGAATTTCGGAGCTCGTCAACTTGCCGCACAGTGCAAAGAGATCGAAAATGCTGATGATCTCTATTTTGAATCGCTTGATGAATCGGCACTTGATGATATCAGCCACGAATTGCGGCGCTCTAAAGATATGCTGCCGCGGATCATCTCGAGAACCCCTTTTGTATAAAGGCGCAAGGATCTCGTTCGATACGATTGAGCATTTGTTGTGGTGTAACGATCTATTCAAAGATGATCCGGTGCGGTAACAGCCATCGAAGTGCGGAAAAAATAATTTATCTAACAAAGTACGATGCCGCCGACTACTTATGAATGACACGGGGAATGATTCTGAAACATCAATGTTCAATAGGCTGCAAGGACTGAAAGCCGACACCGATCTTGAATTCATAAAAGAGTTTCTCGAATCTGCTCCAAAGCAAATGGAAGAGGATTTCGTGAATTTATCCCGATCTATTCGTGCAAACGATGTTGCAAAGAACAAATTCCACGCGCATAAACTGAAGGGATTGTTAATGACGATCGGAGCGGATGACGCCGCTGCAATATGTTCTCACATTGAAACGCATGCGAGCACCGGCGATACATCCGATATGAAGAGTATTTTTGTATCGCTGGAGACCAAGATGGAAGACGTACGGCAGATTTTGGACCGCATTAAACCAAAACTACTTGATTCATAATATGAGTATCACGGTCGGACTTTGTGAATCGTGTCGTTTTCATTCACTCATCGTATCGGACAAGGGGACCGAATTCCATCTTTGTGAAAAGTCTAAAACCGATTCTACGTTTCCCAAATATCCACAACTTCCGGTGAAAGAGTGCAACGGATTTCAAACCGCTAAGAGCGCGAAGGAGCGCAATGAATGAATCTACTCATCAATAATATCGGTCAATTGGTTACCGTCGCATCTCATGGTAAGAGGGTGAAGACCGGAGAAGAGATGCGGTCGCTCGGCGTTCTCTCCGATGCGTCGCTGCTGATCGAGAATGGCATTATTGCCAAGATAGCAAAGAAGGATGAACTGACTCCTCCGGAAGATTTTGATGTGATCGATGCCGAAGGAAGGACGGTGCTTCCCGGATTCGTCGATTCGCACACGCACACCGTTTTTGCCGGCACCCGCGAGAATGAGTTTGCAATGCGTGCAGAGGGAAAATCATACCAGGAAATTGCCGAGGCAGGCGGCGGAATTATTTCTACCATGCGTGCAACGCGTGAAGCATCGAAGAAAGACCTCTACCATCTGGCAGAACGAAGGCTTGATGATATGATGCGGTACGGTACGACGACCGTCGAGATCAAAAGCGGGTACGGACTCTCGCCTGAAGCCGAAATAAAGATCCTGGAAGTGATCCACGATCTGCAGCGGGACCATTACGCGACGGTCGTCGGGACATTCCTCGGCGCTCATGCCTTTCCTCCCGAATATAAAGACGACAAACAAGGATACGTTGACCGCATCTGCGATTACATGATGCCGTACATTGCAGAAAAAAAACTGGCGACGTTTGTCGATGTGTTTTGCGAGCAGGGATATTTCGACCTCCATTTCACCGAACAGATCATTCTCGAAGCGAAACGGCACGGACTGATCCCAAAACTTCACGCCGATCAACTCAATGCTTTCGGCGCCGTGGAACTCGGCGCAAAACATAACGCCATCTCGGTTGATCATCTTGAAAAGACAAATGAAAGCGGTATTGCGGCACTGAAAAATTCACAAACAATTGCGACGGTTCTTCCCGGCTGTTCACTCTTTCTCAATCACCCGTACGCTCCCGCCCGCGCAATCATCGATGCGGGGATTCCACTCGTGCTTGCGACCGATTTCAATCCCGGCTCGCAGATGAGCTACTCCATGCAGATGATGCTGACGCTCGCCTGCACGCAAATGCGCATGACGCCGGAAGAGGCGATCACCGCCGCGACGTTCAACGGCGCTGCCGCGCTCGGATTATCTGCGGAGATCGGCAGCATCGAGATCGGCAAACAGGCGGATGTTGTCATCTACGACGTGCACGATTATCGTTTTATTCCGTACCATTACGGAATGAATCATGTTTGGAAAGTGGTAAAAAATGGGGTGATGTTGGAGTTTTGAAATAAGATATTTTTCTCCGCTGAATTTTTCCACACTCCAAAGTATATACTTTCTCGGTGACTCTTGGCACAGCAAACAAATCGCACTTCTTCTACTATTTGTGTGTCACCAATAACCATCATAAGGAGAAGCAATGAAACGCACGTTGTTCGTGGGGAGTATAATTCTAGGAATTGTTGTGTGGGGATGCGATAATTCCACCGATTCAAAACCGACCGGCGGGACGCTCGGAATGTCGTCCAAGTACACGACAGCAGCGCTGGCAAAAAGCGGTCAATCGGTAGCGCTGGATTCGATCAAGGTCACCAGAGCGCGGTTTGTCCTGCGGGATATAAAATTTAAATCACCGGGAGGCGACAGCTCAAATTTCCGCACTGCACCGATGATCCTGGAATTGAATCTCAACGGTGCCGTACAGACTGTCGGATCGGTTACCGTGCCGTTTGGCTCGTACAGCAGAATTGAATATGATGTTCACAGGGTCGAGAAGCCGGAAATTTCAAACGCGGACTCGGCGCAGTTTGCAGAATTTCTTGCCGGCGAGCGCTATAGCATCATTATCAACGGAATCATATACAATACCGGTGCGGCGCCGGACACGTTTACTTACCGATCAAAAGTAGACGCAAAGCAAAAAGTGGATTTCGATCCTGCTATTGATGTGAGCGAAGCAGCACCTGCGGTGAATGCAACTGTTGTCATCAGTTCCGCAAACTGGTTTAAGAATCAAACCGGCGTGTTGGTGAATCCGAAGGACACGAACAACGAAGGTGTCATTGATGAAAACCTGAAGGCGTCGATCAAAGTGTATAAGGACAACAATAAAGACGGATCGAAGGATAACTGACGACTTGTGTCATTTGTAAAATAAAAGTATATTAACACAAGAAATTCGTTCTTTCAAAATTTTTGCTGTACCTCGTTAGGGGTGTTGCCCTGTTCCGAATGATCGGTACGGGGAACTGAGAACATACCCTTGATTCCGCTAAGGCGGATGAACCACCTGATCTGGATAATACCAGCGTAGGGAAACGTCAAATTCTTTTATACCAATAAAAAATTTGCCGTTACTGATGCTGCCACTTTCAGTAACGGCTTTTTTTTTCCGTTTTTCTCAGTGACGGGAAGATTGAGGAGGGAACCACTATGAATTCCAAATTCCACTTGCCGTTTTTTGGCATCCCGTACAGCGGGAAAACAAATCACAAATTTTTGCTGATCCTGCTCGGTATCTTTTCGTTTGCAGCAGCACAACAGGAACCTACTAAAGACAGCGTCCAATACAAACTCGATCCCGTTCTCGTGACCGGAACAACCGCGAGAGAGCGCGAAACGCCGGTGACGTTCACCAATATCGGCAAGGGATTGATTCAGCAGCGTTATTCGATGCAGGATGTGCCGGTGCTTCTTGCCGAGCAGCCGTCGATGATCTCCTATTCCGACGGCGGGAACGGCATCGGTTACAATTTTATTTTTCTACGCGGATTTGATCAGCGCCGTCTGTCGATCATGGTGAACGGTGTGCCGCAGAACGATCCGGAAGATCACAACGTGTACTGGATCGATTTTCCCGATGTGCTTGCAAGTTCATCCAATGTGCAGGTGCAGCGTGGTGCAGGGAGCGCGTTTTATGGTCCGCCGGCAATCGGCGGTTCGATCAATATCATCACCAATCCATTTACCGCAAAGCCGTACGCAAAATTCGAATCGATGTTCGGATTCCAGGAATACGGAGACAGTTCACAAGCATTGCCGATGACAATGAGAAAACTCGCCGTCTCATTCAACTCGGGTGCGATCGACGGGAAATACATATTCTATGGACGACTCGGAAAAATTCAATCGAACGGGTACAGGATCCATTCTGCAATCGAGATGGGTTCGTATTTCTTCGGCGCGCTCAGGTTCGATGAGAATATGACAACCCGCATTCATCTGTTCGGGGGACCCATTGAAGATAAATTAGTCTATACAGGATTGCCGAAGTTCGCGAACAACGATCTGAAACTTCGCCGGATGAATCTTTCCTATTGGGAATTCGATTCGACCGGCAAGAATTATGGCTACACAACATTGCGCCGTCTTCAGGAAACTGAGCGATTCAACCAGCCGCATTATGAAATTATCAACGACTGGCAAGTTGCAGATGATATGCATCTGCATAACACAGTTTTCTTCTACGATAGTCACGGCTGGTTTGATTACGACGGATCGTGGGCAGATGCAGCAACACTTCGTGTCGACAGTACGTTTGGTTTTGCACCGACGCCGGGAATAGCAAATGCGATCATTCGCGGCGGAGTCGATCTGGTGCAATGGGGTTGGCTGCCGCGCGTTGAATGGCAGCACGACCGCGGCGAGCTGACGATCGGCGGCGAATACCGGTATCACAAAGGAACGCACTGGGGAAAAATCCAATATGCCGAAGGACTTCCCGCAAACTACGATCCTGATTACCGTTTCTATCAATACGACGGTATCAAGCACATGGCGTCGCTGTATGTAACGGAGAATTTCAAGATTGACGAACAAACGACACTGATGGCAAATGTGCAGTATGCGTTCAACGAGTATCAGATCCAAAACGAAAAATTTCTCGGACATTCGTTCAGTGTACCGTACCATTTCATCAATCCCCGTGTCGGTGTGAATTACAATATCGATGAAGAGTGGAATGCATATATATCGTTCGGATACACATCACGCGAGCCGCGGTTGAGGAATCTGTACGCTGCGGAAGATGCGTACTTCGGCGCAACCCCTGCCTTTGCTGCTGACACAATCGGCGGCGTGGCGAACTATGACTTCAATACACCTATCGCCAGACCGGAGCAGCTGATCAATCTTGAATTAGGGACCGGTTACAAATCACCCGACGCGTTGCTGAATGCAAATGTGTACTGGATGGAGTTCACCGATGAACTTGTAAAGAGCGGTCAGGTCGATATTTTCGGGAATCCGGTGTACGGCAACGCACCTCGTACCCGTCATATCGGATTGGAATTAGAAGCATCGATCCGTCTTATTGATCAATTCGTGATCAGCGGAAACGGAGCGGTTTCATCCAACAGGATCGTGGAATTTTCAACGGTGGACAGTTCGGTGAACGGAGTCGTCTACAGAACAAAATTAAATGACAACCCGATCGCAGGATTTCCCGACGTGCTCGGCAATCTCCGGTTTACGTTTGAGCGGGAAGGATTGACCGCATCACTGCTGGTAAAGTATGTCGGCTCGTTTTACACCGACAATTTTAACGATGCAAACAACAAAAATGATGCGTATACTGTCCTGAACTTTGAATCATTATATATACTTCCGAAGTTCGGCGATGCCGAAATCTCATTACGTGCAGAGGCGAGAAATCTTCTGAACAAACTGTATATGCAGAATGGAGAGGGGAATGCATTCTTCCCGGCGGCGGAAAGAAATTATCTCATTGGGTTGACAGTACAGTTTTAGGGTTTAGGTCAAACTCATTCCATATTGATCTGAGACTTGAAACCTGAACCGTGAAACGGTTTACACTATGAAACCGGAACAAAAAAAGATCGCTCTCGTTATCTGCAACGGCGAAATGCCGTCGTCGAAACTTATTGTACCGCTGTTAAAAAGCAAACCGTTCATCATCTGTGCAGACGGCGGTGCGAATAAAGCGCGGTCGTTCGGTATTACACCCCATGTGATCATCGGCGATCTCGATTCAATTACGGATAAGAGCCGGCATTATTTTTCTTCCGTGCCGATCATCCATCTTTCGGACCAAAATAGTACGGATCTGGAAAAAGCGCTCGACTATTTATTGACGAATAAATTCTCCTCGGCTACCGTTATCGGTGCAACGGGAGATCGTCCTGACCATACAATGGCAAATTTCAGCATACTGGTGAAATATCATACACGATTGATGCTTCAATACTTTGATGAACGATGTACTATTGAAGTTGTACGCAAACGGATACAATTTTCCGCCGTGATCGGTCAACAGATCTCCTTGGTCCCGATGGGACATTGTTCGGGAATACAAACCCACGGATTGAAGTTTCCTCTCAATAATGAATCTCTTGAACCGGGTGTCCGTGAAGGGTTAAGCAATGAAGCGGTGAAATCAAGGATAACTATTTCGTTAAAAAAAGGTTCGTTACTCCTCTTTAAAATTCATCCGACAATCACCAAATGACGACGATTGAAGAAATCATCGCTGTCATTCTCGGTGTTATTGCTGTATATCTGTCGACGCGCCAAAACGTCTGGACATATCCTCTCGGTATCGTTTCTGTTTTTCTCTACATCGAAATTTTTTATGATGTAAAGTTGTACGCCGATATGGGGTTGCAGGTATTTTTTATCATCCTGCAGGCGTATGGGTGGTACGAATGGCTGTACGGCGGAGAGAATAAGACGGCATTGCATGTGTCGCGAATTCCCGGTGGAACAACGATGATCTTGGGATTTGTTGTCAGTGTCGGTACACTTGCGCTCGGGTATACACTGCATCAACTCACCGATGCATCGCTGCCGTACGTCGATTCCCTGCTTGCCGTGCTGAGCATGGCTGCACAATGGATGCTCGCCAAAAAATACCTTGAGAATTGGACAGTGTGGATCGCGGTCAATATCGGTTCGATAGCGATGTACGGCTACAAAGAATTATACTTTACGATGGTCTTGTACGGTGTGTACCTTGTTCTTGCACTGATGGGATACCGCGCGTGGAAGAGAGAACTCGTCTTACGATAAAATAATGCGGTTCACCGCCGAGAGTACCGATTCGACTGTGAACGGTTTCAGCAACACCTCATGTGCACCCTCCGCAATTAAATCTTTTTTCGATCCTTGATCCAGGTAGCCGGTCATAAATATAAATTTCACCGGCGACCGCTCCGTTCGGAGCGATGCGAGGAATTGACGTCCGTCCATATTCGGCATGCCGAGATCCGAAATAACAACATCGATCTCATCTTTTCTTTTTTCGTACAGTTTCAATGCTTCTTTTCCGTCATGTGCCACCATAACGGAGTAGCCGTCGGATTCCAATATATCTTTGATCATCATGCACAATTCCTTTTCGTCGTCCACCACGAGGATTGTACCGTGCGCGCGCGACCGGGAGCGGCTTGCAACCTGCGCCGGTGCAGCGTGAACTCCATTGGATGTTTCAATGATGTGTGTGGCGGGGAAGTAGAGATGAAATGTCGATCCTATCTCGAGCGTGCTTTCGACATCGATCATGCCGTTGTGGTTTTTCATAATCCCGTGAACGATCGACAGTCCGAGTCCTGTCCCCTTACCGCGCTCCTTCGTCGAAAAGAACGGTTCGAATACCCGGGTCAGAGTTTGTTCGCTGATCCCCGCGCCGTCATCGGCAACATTCAGCACAACGTACAATTCATCATTCGTACCGGGAAATCTCTTCATGAGGTCACGTCCGTTCATATTGAGCACCGAAAATGTTATTGAACCGCCCCCCGGTTTTTGCTCAATCGCATCCCGTGCATTGACCGCAAGATTGATGATGATCTGATGCAACTGATCTTCGTCCCCCATAATGACATCATTGTTCGTATGAAATGCAGTGCGTATTGCGACCGACTTCGGCATGGAATGTTCCAGGAGTTTGCAAACATCCTTTACGACCGATGATAATGCAATAGGACGCTGCAGTCCCTTTTCTGTCCGTGCAAACATCAACAATTGTTTTGCGATGCCGGAGCCTCGTTCTGCTGCGTTGGCGATCATGGTCGCAAATTTCAGGATGTCGGGATATTCTTTTGCCCTGTGCTTCACCAGCTCGGCGGAGCCGAGGATCATGGCAAGCACGTTGTTAAAATCATGTGCGATGCCGCCGGCAAGTACGCCGATGGAATCCATCTTCTGTGCGTGGAGGAGCTGCTCTTCCAATTTTTTCCGTTCGGATATGTCGCGGAAGGTACAAAGGAGCATCTGCTCGTTGATCCCGAACGTGATGTATGAGGAGGTCATTTCGACGATCAATGTCTCCTTATTCCAAAGAAACACCTGCGCTTCCATTTGCGGAACGACAGATTGCGATGCGAATCGTTCCTTATACTTTTCGATCCCCTGTTGTAATTCAATGATCGACGTATCGTACACTATTTGGAACGGCTGCCCAACCAATTCATCCTTTGTCTTTTTCACCATCCGGCAATAGGCGTCATTCACCATTACGATGGTCCCATCTTTGTCGGTAACGCGCATCCCGTCGGCAGAATGTTCCCAGATCGACCGGAAGCGTTCTTCTTCGGAGCGTTGCTGGATTGCTGCGGAAATATGCTGGGAGACGAAGATGAGGATCTCTTTTTCCCGTTCGGTGAATATGATTTTTGGATCGTAACTCTGCACCGTGAGGACGCCAAACGTCTTACTCCCCGATTTCAATGGAATGCCGAGCCAATCGACCGCGGGGGCACCGATCAGATCAAGGTCACCTCTGTTCGACATCTCTTCAAACACCTGCTGCGGTGCATGGAGAATATTTCCCGTGGAAAGGATGTATTCCGTTGAACCGTGAGAGAATTTCCGCGGTACCGGCGGCTGATCGACCTCATCGACGAAATAGGGGAACGTGATCATATCCGTAACAGGATCGTGCAGCGCGATATAGAAATTCTTTGCGTACATCAATTCTGCGATCACCTCGTGAAGCGATGCAAAGAGTTGCTGCATATCCTGCGCCGATCGGGCGATCGCAGTGATACGGTACAACGCCGATTGAAGCCGCTCATTCCATTTTTGTTCGGTAATATCCGTAACAGTGCCGATCGTGCCGATGATATGTCTGTTAACATC
>JACPGG010000001.1:0-12371 GCA_016182545.1 Ignavibacteriales bacterium | reverse complement strand
GAACGTCGTGCCGTCCTTCCGCAACATTTCTATCTCGTATCGTTCTGCAAATCCCTGAGCGCGGCGGCGATTCCGTTCCAAATGCAGAATATGCTTCTCTTCAGGGATCAAAAATCCGTATGCAGGCGTATTCTTTACTTCGTCCATATCCCAACCGCAGAGCTCCGTCATACGCTGATTCATGTACAGCACATTATCAGCAAGGTCGGTCAGCATCAATCCTTCGCTCAGACTTTCGACGACGGCACGAAACCGGGTCTCCGATTCCGCAAGCGCCTCCGAGATGACTTCCGTATGCGTGATGTTCCGGATCAGCACGAATACTTCATCGGCGCCGCTGGCGATAATGCGCGCCTGAAATTTTTTGACCATTCCGTTGAGGGGCAATTCGTATTCGAACGATTGGATGGTGTTCGTCACAAGTGCCCGTTCGATCAATGCCATGAATTGTTTCGCGACAACCTGGGGGAGCCTTTGTTTGACGGTCGATCCGATGATCGTATGCGGGTGGGAGAAAAGGTCTTCCGGGCTCGGTGCGCGATAATCAAGATACGTTCCGTCGCGACGAATGCGGAATGTAAGATTAGGAAGCGTTGTCAGCAGTGCAACGCTCCGCTGCTCGGTCTCCCTTCTCGCCTGTTCGGATATCGTATGTTCTTTGATCTCTTGTTCCAGCTCTCTCCACCGACGGTAGGAAAATAACGCGAAGAGGATGGAGAGGACGATGGATACCAGTACGATCTCGTCAACGTGGTAATTTCGGTACTGCGTGATGAAGAAAAGAAATTTATCGAAGAGCTTGAATTGGATTCCCAGTCCAAGCAGAGCAATTGCCGCGATCGTGATCGTGACAAAATCGCTTGTTGCCGACGATTTTTTTTCAATAGCCATGTGAGGTCGAACCGTTCACCGATGGAAAAGGAAATCTACAAAAAGAAAGCAGGGAGAAGTTCCCCTGCTTCCGAAATCTTGCTAACGATACGTGTAAAATTACTTTGTGTCAAGTATGAGCGGCAGCCCGTCTTTTCCTCCGATGATGACCACTTTGCTGTTGGGTGAATTTGCCAGTTTTTCCGTTGCTTCGATCCCTTTCCATTTCAGCAACTGCTCATTCAGACCTTGATTCACGATCTTCTGAAAGTCGGAAATACCCTGCGCTTCAATCCGTTTGCGGTCCGCCTCCTGCTTTTCTTTCGTCAGGATGAATTGCATGCGCTGGCTTTCCTGTTCTGCCTGCAATTTTTGTTCGATAGAAGAGGAAAGTCCCGGCGGCAATCCGACACGACGCAGGGGCGCCGACTCCACTTCAACTCCTCGCTCCGCAGTGGCTTTCACAATTTCTCCCAACAACAACTGGGAAAGATGTTCGCGTTCGGATGTGTAGAGTGCCTTTGCTTCGAAACTTGCCGTCACACCGCGTGTCACGGAGCGAAATTGCGGTTCAAGGATGATGCTGACATAATCTTCACCGACAGTTTTGTACACGTCAGCGGCTTTTTCCGGATTGAGATGGTAGAGGATGCTCACTTCCAATTGCACCGTGAGTCCTTCTTTCGACGGGACGTCCATCACTTCCTTGATCTCCTGCGTCTTCACGGTCATCTTGATAATGCGCGCCAGCGGATTGACGAAATTGATCCCCGCTTTCAACGTATTGTCCGAGACAGTTCCGAAGAAATCGATAACGCCGACATTACCGGCAGGTATCACCGTAAAGCAATTTGATCCCGCGATGAGCGCCGCACCGACAGCCACGAGCATTGCAATATTCGCCGTCCCTTTTGTGTTCGGATTTATCCTGAGATTTCTCCAGCTAACAAAGCCGACGATGGCTATTAAAACAAATAATAAAAAGAACATATCTCCTCCTGAATGATTATTTGAAAAAAATTCTTTCGTAAATGGTGCAGCGTTTCAAGCAAGGGCTTGAGTATCAAAATACTCAAGCGGAAGGGTAAACTCAATCATTTTGACCGTGAATTACATTTTCACTTTCATTCTGGCGAATTTTCGCCGTACCGGTTCACTTTGCAAATCTTTTATTGCGTCTGTACCGATCCACCGTGCGGTAGAGTCTTTCTGTTTCGAAAGTTTCACCGCGATCTTCATCGCTTCACCATGTAATCGGATATTCCGTTTTCCGATTTGACGAAGCGCCCAGTTCACCGCTTTCCTTACGAAATTCCTTCTGTCAATCGATTCTCGTTCAATGACAGGGAAGAATTTTTTGAATATGTTGTCATCAAGTTCTTTCCTGTGTACCGAAAGCGCCGCCATCATCACAAATCCTGCACGCTTCACGTATTGCTTTTCCCGTGTGCTCCACTCGTATGCTTTGCCGATAGCGAACGGAGTATAGTCAAACAGTTCTCCGCAGCATGCATCGCAGATCGCCCAGGAGTTGAAATCATTCACCCAACGTTCCATCAACCGTTCAGTCACTTTTTGTGGATCAGCGATCAGTGCCGCAAGAATGCGCGCTTCGTGGTAACCCGTTTTCCACAGTGAAAGAGCGAGTGTATGGTCTGTACCGATGCGCTTTGCCAGTGTCCGCAGTGTCGGTGCATTCACTCCGAATGCTTTCGGCGATTCGATACCGAAATACTTCATCTTCTCGATGTTGGATCGGGTTCCATGTTTCTTTAAGTATTGCAGCACGCTGCTAGTCGTCATGAATGCGTTCCGGAAAAATCATGGTGAAATACCGCATCTGCCAATAGCCAACTTGCATCGCGCATCGCTTGAATCGTCGGAAGATCGTCTGGAGAGATCTGCGTAATGGAAGCAAGCGAAAGTTTCCGCTGCAATTCGTCCTTCCGTCCGTTGATCATGCCGACAAAGGCATGTACCGGCTTCTTCAATGTGCGCGCTCGTTCGGCGATGCCGGCGATCCCTTTCCCCAACAAAGTTTGTTCATCAAGCATTCCCTCCGTTGTTATCACGGCATCGCACTGTCTGAGTTTGTCATCAAATCCGATCGCATCGAGAATGAAATCGATCCCTGAAACGATCTCTGCGCTGCAGAAAGCGAGTAATCCGAATCCCAGTCCCCCCGCCGCGCCGCTGCCGGGAATGTTTCTGAACTCTTTCTTAACATGTTCCTCCGTTACATCGGCAAAATTCTTCAGTGCAGATTCCAAATATGGCAACTGTTCTTTGCTTGCTCCTTTTTGCCGGGCAAAAGTGTAGGTTGCTCCTTGCTCTCCGAGAAGGACATTCTTTACGTCCGAAAGGATCTTGACAGGAATATTCAACATTCGATATTCGGTGTTCGATATTCCATCTAAACGAAGAAGATTCATCGCCCCCTCTTTCAGTTCCTCTCTGCTGTCGTCGATCAACTGGACGCCAAGTGCCTGCGCCATTCCTCCCCCCGCATCATTTGTCCCGCTGCCGCCGAGTCCGATCCAGATCTCTGTGCAGCCTTTGGTCATCGCTTCTTTGATCAGTTCGCCGACACCGTATGACGTTGATAGCGCGATCGTTTCTGGTGAAGGAGTAACAAGGTGCAGTCCTGTTGCTTCGGCAGATTCGATGATCCCGATGGAATTTTTTGTTATACCGAAGTGTGCAGTGACGTTCGTTGTCGAAATCGGACCGGTCACTGCTTTTTCAAAGACGGTTCCGCCGAGTGCATTCATCAGGCATTCGAGGGTTCCATTACCGCCATCGGCAACGGGAGAAGAAATAATGGTCGATTGCGGATATTTTCTCCGGAGAGACTTCTGAAGGATCGCGGCAATGTGTTGTGCGGAGAGCGAACCTTTCATTGCGTTGGGAGCGAGGAGGAATGTCATGTACGAATGTAGAAAAATATTGCAGCGAGAACAATCAATACCGCTGGATTTATTCTTTCACTTTCTGTCGAGAAAAAATCTCCCGTACTGCCGGCAGATTGTGTTTGTTCACAAGGACAAGAAGGGTATCCCCATCTTCGATAGATGTTCCGCCGCTCGGCACGACGAAATTGTCGCTACGACTGATTAGCACGACCAGGCTGTCGCCCGGCAATCCGAGTTCAACGATCGGTCTGCCGATGACATCGCTGTTGAACGGAATGACAATATCCACCAATTGCGTGTCGGAATTTTCCATTGCCGCAAATTCGATCGGGTGGTTCCTTTTCTTTTTCATCGGCTGGTCAAGACCAAGAATTTTTGCCACGACCGGCAGCGACCATCCTTGAAGTAATGCCGACGTCAATACAATAAAGAACACGATGTTGAACAGTATCTGAGCATCGGGTGTTTTTGCCAGTAAAGGAAATGTTGCAAGAACGATCGGTACTGCACCGCGCAATCCCACCCACGAGATGAATATCTTTTCTTTAGTTGAAAACCTGCTCACCGCGAGCGAAAGAAATACGCCGAGAGGTCTCGCAATAAGAATAAGAAAGAGCGAGATCACCATGCCGCTTCCGATGATCGTGACGAGTTGATGCGGAAAGGCGAGAAGCCCGAGTGTGAGGAACATCGCGATCTGTCCGAGCCAGCTCAAACCGTCAAAGAACCGCAGAAGGCTTTTCTTTTGGATGATATCGCTGTTGCCGACAACTAATCCTGCAATGTACACTGCGAGGAATCCGCTGCCGTTCACGAGCGCCGTTGCGGCATACGTGAATCCGGCAAATGCAATTGCGAGCACGGGATAAATACCTTCGTACGAAAATTTCAATCTGTTCAGTGTCAGCACCATTCCTTTTGCAAAACCGAACCCGAACAACGCCCCGATCCCCATCTGGTAGAAAAACAGGAGAACGATGTCGCTCCACGCGGTGTCGGCGATGGTCAGCATCTGAAGTGTTCCGATCGTCAAAAAGACCGCCATCGGATCGTTGCTCCCCGATTCCAATTCGAGCAACGGTTTGAGATTTCCTTTCAGTGAAACATTCTTTGAACGAAGGACGGAAAATACTGCCGCTGCATCTGTCGAGGATACAATTGCCCCGAGCAGAAGTCCATTGAGGAATGAGAGATTGAAGACGTAGACCATCAGCAGCGCAATGGAAAGAGCCGTTATCAATACGCCAAGCGTTGCGAGAATGCTTGCCTCTTTCAACACCGGACGCACTTCATTCCATTTCGTATCAAGCCCGCCGGCGAACAGAATGAAGATAAGCGCGACGATGCCGATCGACTGGGACAGCTTTGCATCGTCAAAATAGATTCCGCCGGGACCGTCGGAACCCGCAAGCATACCGATCCCGAGAAAGAGGAGCAGCGTCGGCACGCCGAGGTTGTCCGAGAATTTTGCGATGGCGATGCTCAGCAGGATCAACGACGATGCGATGAGTATGAGATATTCGAACGAGAGCATGAAGATAAGGTAGGAAAAAAATGTACTTCTGCAAGACGTAGAATGAAAAACTTCCGAAGCCTGTCTGACTTCGGAAGTTTGTGGTGAACAAAATTATTGCGCGGCGGTCTCTTTCTTTTGCATCTTTACAAGGATGATCGCACCAACAATGAGTCCGATGAGCCAGTACCCTCCGTCGATCAGCCATAGTCCGAATGATTTACGTTGGTACAGGTTTGTCACAAAAAGGACCGTTGCAACATATCCGAGCCACGTCCACCAGCCGCTCTGGATCGCTCCTTTGACATCCTGGACCTTGAACGCATGGTTCGCATGCGCAAGGCAATAGAACATAATGAAGTATGCAACGAATGATCCGCCGAATTGCATTGCCATTTCCGAACCGGACGGCGCTTGATCCATCGATATCCCCGTGTATTGCATCCACAACGATGAAAAAATCATTCCGTACCAGATCCAGCCGAGCACAAAGAATGCTACTGCCGAAACAAGAACGGCGAAATAATTGATCTTTGGTTGATCCATACTTCCTCCCTGATAATGAATGAAAAAAAGAACGTGGGGTCGGAGCGAAACTACGGATTTGACCGCTGAAGCGCAACATCAGATCGTAAAATATTTTCTTTGAATCCAACGAAAGGTCGTATTATCCATTAAATATCCACTTTGCTTTTCAGGCAATTTTTCGGTTAATTGATGCAGAAAAATCTATTTCCTCAATTTCTACTACTACTCGAAACTACTTATCAAAGAAAGCAATCGGAGCACATCATGTCTATTATAGAAGATGTTTGGGCACGTGAGATCATGGATTCTCGCGGTAATCCCACAGTTGAAGTCGATGTTGAACTTGAAGACGGAACCATTGGTCGTGCGGCTGTTCCCAGCGGCGCATCCACAGGCGAACACGAAGCGGTCGAGCTGCGTGACGACGACAAGAACCGCTATCTCGGCAAAGGTGTATTGAAAGCGGTCGAGAATGTCAACAACATCATCGCGGAAGAACTGATCGGATTCGACGCGCAGGATCAGGTCGGCATCGACAAGATGATGATCGAACTCGACGGAACACACAACAAAGGAAAACTCGGTGCCAACGCAATGCTCGCCGTCTCTCTGGCGACTGCAAAAGCGGCGGCGAATTATTTTGGAGTGCCCCTGTATCGGTACATCGGCGGGACGAACGCAAAAATTCTTCCTACACCGATGATGAACATCATCAACGGCGGGCGTCATGCGGACAATACTGTGGACTTCCAGGAATTCATGATCATGCCGGTGAACGCGCCGACATTTGCCGAAGCGCTGCGGATGGGAGCGGAAGTATTCCATACTTTAAAAGGCGTGCTGAAGAAAAAGGGGTACAACACTGCCGTCGGCGACGAAGGGGGATTTGCCCCGAGTTTGAAATCGAATGAAGAAGCACTGCAGGTGATCATGGAAGCGATTGAAAAAGCGGGATACAAACCGGGGCAGGATATTTTCATCGCGCTTGATCCCGCAGCAAGCGAAATGTACGGCGAAGATGGGAAATATCTCTTCTATAAATCAACACAGGAAAAATTTACTGCCGAACAGATGGTCGCGTACTGGAAGAAGTGGGTCGACAATTATCCGATCATCTCCTTAGAAGACGGCATGGCGGAGAACGATTGGAAAGGATGGAAACTTCTCACCGATACAGTTGGCGGTAAAGTGCAATTGGTTGGCGACGATCTGTTCGTGACGAATACGGAATTTTTAAGCAAGGGAATCAAAGAAGGTGTCGCAAACTCCATTCTCGTGAAAGTAAACCAGATCGGTACATTGACCGAAACGCTCGATGCGATCGAGATGGCAAAGCGTGCTCACTACACCGCCGTTATCAGCCACCGCTCCGGCGAAACGGAAGATGCGACGATCGCGGACATCGCCGTGGCGACAAACGCGGGACAGATCAAGACCGGATCGACGTCGCGCACGGACCGCATCGCGAAGTACAATCAACTCATCCGCATCGAAGAAGAACTCGATACGAACGGCATGTATGCCGGGATGAGCGCGTTTAATGTGAAACGATAACAACACCGCCACAGATTCACAGATTTAATCTGTGTAATCTGTGGCTTAATACTTAACTACTCACATACCCAACTACTTTTTATGCCCCACATCAAATTCGGAACAGACGGCTGGCGCGGAGTGATCGCAGAAGATTTCACGTTCGCCAACGTGCAGAAAGTCGCCCTTGCAACAGGACTCTATTTTAAGAATCATCCGAACGTAAAGAACGGCATGGTGATCGGCTACGACGCGCGCTTTCTCTCGAAAGAATTCGCTCATGCATCGGCGCAGGTGATCGCATCGGTCGGCGTGAAAGTTCTTCTCTCGGAAAAGATCTCTCCGACGCAAATGGTCTCGCTCGGCGTAGTGAAAAAGAAAGCGGCGGGAGGCGTTGTCATCACCGCAAGTCACAATCCGGCAAAGTACAATGGATTCAAGATCAAAGGTGATTTCGGCGGTCCTGCGCACCCGGAAATGATCGCGGAAGTCGAAAAGGAACTTGCACCGCTGCAGGATGCTGTCACACTCCCGGTCGATATCAAACCGTTCGATGAATTGGTAAAACATAAACTTATCCAGTTCATCGATCTTACAAAGATGTACGTGTCCGATCTTGAATCGAAAATTGAATTCGATCTGATCAAAACTGTCCGCGTGAAAATGATGCATGATGCGATGCACGGCGCGGGAATGGGAATTCCCGAACTGCTGCTGCCGAAGATCGGCACGATCCGCAGCGATTACAATCCGTCGTTCGGCACGACGAACCCGGAGCCGCTTCCGCAGAATGTGGAAGAGTTGAGCGTCGAAGTCCGTTCCGGCAAATATCATATGGGCTTTGCAACGGACGGCGATGCCGACCGTGTTGGCGCGGTGGATGAGAAAGGAAACTTTGTCGATTCGCACCGCATCTTTGCAATTTTATTGAAGTACCTTGTCGAACGAAAACATATCCGCGGTGCGGTCGCAAAATCACTTTCGGTCAGCGAACTCATTCCGAAGATGTGCGAGAAGTACAATATTCGTTTGTATGAAACTCCTGTGGGATTCAAACATCTCTGCAAACTGATGACGGAGAAAGATATCATCATCGCCGGTGAAGAGAGCGGAGGCATTGCGGTAAAAGGGCATCTGCCGGAACGGGATGGTATCTTCATCGGATTCCTGCTCGGTGAAGTGATGGCGACGCGCAGGAAAAAATTGAGCGAACTGGTGAAAGAACTCTTCGACGAGTTTGGCGAGCATCATTTCGGGCGCATCGACAAACATCTCACGCAGTCCGAAAAAGAGAACGTGATGAAGTTCTTCAACGCCAAGCCGAAGAAGGTCGGATCGTTCGAGATTACGAAGTATAATATGACTGACGGTGTGAAACTCAACACAAAGAATGGATGGATGCTCATTCGCGCATCGGGAACCGAGCCGCTTATCAGGTTCTACGCCGAAGCCGATTCGCCGAAACGGGTACAGCAAATGCTGAAAGCAGCAACGACAGTGTAACACCACATCAAGATGACCGTCACCTTCGAGGTGACGGTCATCTACTCTAAAGGAACACCCCATGTTCCCCCGCAACCACAGTTCATACTACAACATCATGCCGGACGGGACGGTGAAACAGATCAACCCGTTCACCGGCACGGAAGTGTGGGCTGTTCCCGGCAGAGGCAGCAAGCCGATCACCAACGATGTTCCCGCCACGGCAAAAAAGATCGTCCGCACGGAAAAAGAAGAGTACTGCAGTTTCTGTCCCACCCGCTACTACGAAACACCGCCGGAGAAAGCACGCCTCGTCAAGATCGACGGGCAGTATAAAACATATTATCATCTTCCGCCCGACAGATATGTTGATACGGCTGCAGAATTCCGCCGCACAGGGAACCTCTTCGAGATCGTCACGATCGATTACTGGAAGAAGAATTACGGATACAAACTGGCGCACCGCCTTGCACAGTGGCGCGACGAATATTTTGCCAACCCGAAAGGGATGGAACACATCAACACCATCATCCACTACAAACTGCAGCAGTCGGGAAAGACGGAAGAGCAGATCAAGCGCAAATCGGCGTTCGAGAAAGTGAACATGATGGATGCATTCTTCGGCGGCTGCCACGAACTGGTGATCGCCAAGACGCACTATGAGCAGGATGCCGCATACGATACGCAACTTCGCTCGTCGGGCGACCTGTCGGTGGATGAGCATTTTCATTATTTCAAATTCGTTATCGACGCAATGAAAGATATGCTGGAGTACAACCGCTACATCAGGTACGTCAGCATTTTCCAGAACTGGCTCCGCTCCGCCGGCGCATCGTTCGATCATTTGCATAAACAGATCTGTGCTCTGGATGAATGGGGCGCATCGATCAACGAGCAGATCAACATGGTGCGGCAGGATGCGAATGTCTCCAACGAACTCGGATCGAACTTTGCTTCTCAGTACAATCTTATCTTTGCGGAGAACGATTACGCGATCGCATACGTCGGCATCGGGCACCGTTACCCGACAATCGAGATCTATTCAAAATCGGTCTCAGCCCGTCCGTACGAACATTCGGATGACGAGGTACGCGGATTCAGCGACATCGTACATGCATGTCACGCGGCGCTCGGTTCGCAATCATCATGTAATGAAGAATGGTATTACACGCCGATCGATGCCGTCTATAAAATGCCGTGGCATGTAATGCTAAAATGGAGAGTGAATGTGCCGGCGGGATTTGAAGGGGGGACTTCGATCTACATCAATCCTATTACACCGATCGACATGCGGGACAAGATCGTGCCCCGGCTGTACGAACTGCGGAACGAACACAAGATCGCCCACTTTTCAATCGCAGAAGAATGCAAACTCCATCCGAATCCTCTGAAATACTACATGAAATAACTGCCGCTCACCGGACAAATTTATATCCTGCAGTGTGTACCGTGATGAGATGTTTCGGTTTCGTACGATCCTTCTCGATCTTTTTACGGAGTGAGAGTATATAATTATCGACGGTGCGTGTTGTCGGTGTGTTTTTGTATCCCCAGATATCATCAAGAAGTTGTGCGCGTGAGATGACCTCTCCTTCGTGCTGTACAAAATAGCGAAGGAGTTTAAATTCTTTTGAAGTCATCGTGATCTGCTTTGTACCGCGGTTCGCTAACTGTTTTGTAAAATCGAACCTCATACCATCGAACGCTACCTCTTCCAGCGCTTGCGCTATATTCTCCTTTCGCCGCAGCAAAGCCCGAATACGGGCGATTAGTTCTTTCTTTCCGAATGGCTTCGTCATATAATCGTCGGCGCCAAGTTCAAGTCCGAGCACCTTGTCAATCTCTTCGCCTCGCGCAGTCAACATCAATATTCTCGATGAAACACCGAGCGAACGCACGGTGCGGCACACATCGAACCCTGTCATATCGGGGAGCATGACATCGAGAAGGATTACATCGTAGACAACTGATTTTACCATGTCGACGCCTGCTTTTCCTGTTCCGTATGTATCGACGGAATAACCTTCAGCCGTCAGGAGTTCCTTCAAACCGTTACGGACGGCAATCTCATCTTCGATGATCAACAATTTTTTCATGGATCGTTTATTTTTTACCGAGCGGCAGAAAAAGAGTGAATGTCGATCCTTTCGATAGTGTGCTCTCGAGCCGGATCGTTCCGCCATGCTGTTCAACAATGTATTTGACAACAGCCAACCCGATACCGGTCCCGCCTGTTTGGGCTGAGATATTCCCGTCGTGGATACGATAAAATTTTTCAAAAATGTTCGATCGTTCATTTCTTGGAATGCCGATGCCGTTATCGGCGACGCCGATTGATGCGACGGAGGCGCCCTTCGTTACCGTGATCGATATTTTAGGAGGACGGCGAGAATATTTCATCGCATTCGAGAGCAGGTTCATGAGGACATGTTCCACCGCAGCTTCGTCCGCGGAAACGATGACCGGGATTTTCGGCAATGAAGTTTTGACACGCGCCGAATGTTTTTTTATTTCATATTCCATAGCCTGCACTGCACGGATAACGACAATGCGGAGATCAACCGGAGAAAACATGAACCGGAACTTTCCCCGCTCAATGGAGTTGATATCGAGAATATTTTCTACGTGCCTCGTCAGTCGTCCCGTTTCGCCAAGGATTGTCCGGACAAACTCCCGCTTCTTTTTTGCGGAAAGCACTCCGTTACCATCCAGCATTTCCGCATACATCCGTATGCTGGTCAACGGAAGGCGCAGATCGTGGGAGACACTCGAAACGAAGAACGATTTCAGCGCATTCATCTCTTCCAGCCGTCGTGTCTCATCCTTTTTCATGATGATCTCTTCTTGCAAACGGAAACGATTCAATATCTGCGATGTCTCGGCTGCAAGCGATGAAAGAAAATCGCGGTCTTCATCTTCAAGCGTATCGTTTCTCATCTCCAATATCAGACCGACGCATGCATCGAGCTCGCCGTCAGGGCGGCGTATCATCAGCGCATAATCAAATTGGTCTCGATTATTTTTTGCTGTCTTCAAATGAACGAGCGATCCGGTTTTCCCGTTGATGTGTGGCAGAAGATCGTTGTCGTGCGCAACGGAGACGGCGGTATCTCCTACGCCTCCGGCTTGATGAAGTGAACCATTGATAACTTGATAAAGCGCAGCAAACCGCACCGGCAGATGTTGATGGATGATCTGAAGAAGCGTTTGAAATATGGAACGGTCGTCCAGCGCAAGATTAAGGTCGGCGATGGAGTCTTTTAAGATTTTCCGAAAATTCAATTTTGTTTCGAACAGCGATTCGTCAACATAGTGCTCAAATTTTTTCCCTGCAGAAAGCAAGAGGGCAACAGAAGCTCCTGCACTCAAGGTGATAAAAACATAAGCGTCAAAATATTCCGTGCCGCGCCAGTGTCCTGCCAGTACTCCCACAATAAAAACAATACACGCGTACATTAACAAACGGAAGACCATCGAGATCCGCTGACGGCGGGCGAACGATCTGAGATTCAATAAATTGTAACGGATGAAAG
>JACPGG010000073.1:14190-24906 GCA_016182545.1 Ignavibacteriales bacterium | reverse complement strand
AAGCAGTCAGCAGCATTTTTGAATACATTGAAATTTTTTATAATCGACAACGAAGTCACTCTGCTCTGGGATATCACTCGCCGGTTGACTTCGAGCAACTACATCACTAACTTCGTGTCCCTCTTTTCGGGGAAAGATCACAATCCCTCCCGGCCAAACTTCAGTGCAGGCAACCTACACCATTACTGCGTCAGGTCTTGAAACAAATGGTATATATGAGATTTGGTATTGGTTTGATAATGAAGATCCGATCAAATCACCTTATAGTGGATCAGCCACAGGAGTCATTTCTTTTAATGTTGTAAGAACAGCAACCGCAGGTACACACCGTTTAACCACCGTGCTTAAAAAGCAAATTGAAGGTTCGTACCTTCCACAAACAATCGCAGGTGCTTATAATGAAGCGACCTGGTATCAGCTTCTACAACTTTATGCAAAAAATAATTTCAATGCAGGTTCATTGTATATTGATGGCGGTTCTCCCAAAACAAGCGGTTATCCATTTCAAAAATATGTAGGGCAAACTACTGCCCTCGGTGCAATTGACCAGCAAAATGGTTCGGATTATTATATTTGGAACACTTCAGGTACGCCTCAAAGCGTAAGCAATTGGAAGAAACAAATTGGCATAGCCGATCCTCAAAAAATACAAGGTGCAACGCCACGCAACTACAATTATACTGTAGCTGGTGGCGACAATAACGCAACACTTATTGCCGACATGAAAAAACGATATACTGTCGACCATAATGAGCAGGTAGAAACCGAAAACATTGCACAGGCACAACAAATTTTTGTTGTCGAACAAAACAACGGTTCAATCACAGCCCCGGCAACAAAAACAATCGGCAGCGATACGTACAATTTTATCGGTTGGACTGATGGCGACATGAATCTGACAAAAACAATATCAAGCCCCACAAGCAATCTTGCATACACTGCGCAATATCACGGCAAACTCCGCACCGGCAGGCCCGATCTGGCAGACACAAAGAATCAGCGCAGACTGGTAACGTATGGCGGAGCAAGCGGCAACTGGGGTATGGTGTATGAATCGATGGGGAATATTTATCTATCATTTTCAGGTAATGGTGGAATAGACTGGTACAATAATGAAACGCGGCTTAATACAACATTAGGAACCGCATCAAATCCGACCGTAAGCAACCTGCTGATGTACAACGGCACACGTCCATGCATCCTCATTGCGTGGGTAGAAACAGTCGGCGGTGCGTCAACACTCCATTTGCAAACCCTTCAAATGTACGGCGGCAATTACTGGGGCTGGGGTTTTAATGCAGATGCGGGACAAGATGCATCAAACCACAGGACATTGAACCAGATAGAACTTGGCTCAACAGGAGGCACAAGCGTTTGGAATCTGCGCAACGACGCGCGTCCGGTTGTGCAGTTAACGCAGGTCGGTAATGCGATCAGAACATATCTTGCGTATGAAGGAACGGACGACAAACTCCATGCAGCATTTATGACGACGCCGACAGCCGATGATGATCTGGAGGGGAGCTATCTGGATAGAGTCGGTTTCGATCCGTATGTGCGCATAGCTTCTGCATATTCAGCGCATTATCCGGCAATCATTACGTATCCCTCCTCGTACGGTTTTCCTGCAAAAACATACGTTTACTTCCTTTCGGGCGGCTATGCTGCTGGCAGAAGAATTGCTGCGTATGATTTTGATACGAAAACGGAATCTGTTCTTTCAAATCCGAACAATGACTACACGTACAGCTCGCTGCAAGGTTCTGTCAATCCGAGCAATAACACGTATGGATTGGTGGCTGAAGCATTAGGAAATGATATGACGACGTTAAAAGTCAATTATTACTTCAAACCGACGTACATGGGGAGCAGTGTTCCTTCGCTCAGCACAGTCTTTATCATCCTCTTCTGCCCGTACGCCGGTGATGAAATCGACCGGCAATAACTCGTTCTATCAATATGTATCGTCGTCATTGTCCGAAATTGGTCCCAATATCGGCGGAATCTTTTCGCAGGAACGGGTTGCTTCAGGCGACAGAACTGCGATGGTGGCAAAAACAGTAACCACGCCGGCAACGTTGGTGCGATACAGCGGAAGTGGTTTGGCAAAATCAAGCGGTTCAAGTCCAATAAATATTCAGGCAGTGAGACTATGGAATGATGATGAAGGAAAAGAAGAGAAAGCGGTTCTTGATTTTTCAGATGCTGACGTTGACCTGCTCGATTCACTTGAAGGTGGAAACGTTATCTGTGCTGTGAAAGTAAATCAACCGGCAAACTCTGTGATCCGGCAAAATGAATCAAACACGGCTCTTGCCGTTTCATTATACAGAAACGGAAATATCGTGCGCTCGTACTCCGCCTCTGTATGGAGAAATCTTTCGTTAACTAGTTTACCGGCTGTGCAAGAGGGAGATGTAATCACATTCTCTTTATCCAGGAAGAATAAAAAGTCTGGTTTTAATATTGTGGAGTTAAAAGACAAGTCTTTTGAGAAGAAAATCACCGGCGGGGATATTCTTATCCCAACGCAAATTGCCGTTGGCGCCTATCCCAATCCGTTCAATCCATCGACAACATTCCGTGTCAGTCTGCCGCAAGCGACGAATGTACGGCTTGCTGTATACAATATGCTGGGTCAAAAAGTGGCAGCGCTTGTTGACGGCATGGTGCAGGCAGGGTACAATGATTATCGATTTGATGGTAGTTCCTTGTCCAGCGGTATCTACTTATATCGAATGGAAATAGCGAAGGAAAGTGAGAGAGAAATAAAATCGGGTAAGATAATGTTGGTGAAGTAATACACGACCCCTCCCTTCCACCAAAAAAATCTGGCGGACAAGTTATCCCTCCCCTTACAGGGGAGGGAAACTTTACTTCCCGATCTTCCACCCTTTCAACTGCTCGATCATCTTGTAATCGGTCAGGTCAAATTGTATCGGCGTGACGGAAATTTTGTTGTTGAGGATCGCACGCTGGTCGATATCTTCTTCTTCATCCAGCTCGACCAGTTCTCCTTTGAGCCAGAAATATTGCCGGTTGCCGGGATCCCTGCGCGCTTCGAACTCGTCGTTCCAGACAGATTTTCCCTGTCGTGTAATAACAATTCCCTGTATCTCTTTTTCAGACAATGGAGGAATGTTCACATTCAGCATTGTCCCGTTCGGCAGTCCTCTTTCGATCACCTGCAGTGCAAACGTGCGTGAGAATTTTGCTGCGTACGAATAATCCACGTTGCTTTCGAACGACGTGAGCGACACGGCGAACGACGGTATACCGAGGATCGTCCCTTCCGTCGCGGCGGAGACGGTTCCCGAATAAATGACGCTGATCGCCGTATTCGAGCCGTGATTGATGCCGGAGACAACAAGATCAGGCTTCACCGGCATCAGGTGGCGGATGGCGAGCTTCACGCAGTCTGCGGGAGTGCCGTCCACCGCAAAGCCGAAAAATTTCCCATCCTTCTGCACCTCACGCACACGCAGCGGACGATGCACGGTGATGGCATGACCGACTGCGCTCTGCTGCGTCTCCGGCGCGACAACGGTAACATCGGCGATCGTTTGCAGTTCCCTGATCAGCGCGCCGATGCCGTCGGAAAAAATTCCGTCGTCATTCGAAACGAGTATGGAGAGTTTTTTGTCCATAAAATCTAACCTTGACTGGCGTACGTTATTTGAGTATATTGTTACACAAAATTGATCGCGGGGTGGAGCAATTGGTAGCTCGTCGGGCTCATAACCCGAAGGTTCTAGGTTCAAGTCCTAGCCCCGCTACTACAAAAAGCACTGATACCATTCAGTGCTTTTTTATTTTAAATATTTTTAACCACCAAAAAAAGCAAAATAATAATTCGTGTGATTAGTGGATGCTTTTAAGCATCTTCACCGAGTTTCGCCAATCCTGCCGATGCCGCGATAATCTTCTTCGCACCGGCATCCTTCAACACTTTGCCGATCTCCTGAATCGTCGAACCGGTTGTGATGATATCATCGACAACAATCACCACCTTGTTCGCGATTTTTTCTTTGTATCGTTCATCGGCGATAAATGCATCGGCAATGTTCTCTTTCCGTTCTTCTGCATTCAGATGAGTCTGCGTGACGGTATATTTCACCCGGCGAACGGCTTGAGGCAGGACTGGAATCCCGGTCACGCGTGAGACACCCTCCGCAATGAATTCGCTCTGATTGTATCCCCGCTCCCGTTCTTTTCGTTTGTTGAGAGGGACAGGAATAACGGCAGCGGCAGTGATATTCTTTGTTTTCAGCGCTGCGCCGATTTTTTCTCCGAGTTCCTTCCCGAATGATGTGATCTCTTCATACTTCAGTGAGTGGGCGAGACTTTGCAGCATTTTTCCTTTCTCAAAATAATAGAGCGGGATGAATTCGTCGATGATCCCTGCATCCTGAAATCGCTTGATCATCACCTGATACGTGAAATCGTCGTTCCGGACCGGCGTTAATGATGACCAGCAAGTTGCACAAACTCTGCTTTCGCCGTCACTTAATCGATTGCCGCAATGAAAGCAGGTGGTGAGGAAAAAGAAATCGTTTATTGGATCGAGTATGGTATTGGCAAGATTCATTGAGATTGTTGTTTACTTGCACATATCAACAATGTCATTGCGAGGAGGAGCGAAGCGACGACGAAGCAATCTCCCGGATTACTCACGAGATTGCTTCGGCAAAAAACGCCTCGCAATGACCTTTCACTTTTTGGATAGCTACAATCGACACCCTGACGGGTATGCTATTTCCCATCAGATAAGCGTTGTATCTCGTCCCGCAACTGCGCGGCACGCTCGAATTCGAGTTCTGCTGCAGCACGCTCCATTTCGCTCCGCAGTTCTTCAAGCAGATCTTCCTTCTGCTCTTTGGAGAGATATTTGATCACATTCTCGGCGACCATCGGAAGATGCTTTTGTTCTTTCCGTTCTTCGTATCGATGTGCAACATCCGCAACGGCAGTGGAGGCGATGATCTCATCATGCGTTTTGTAGATCGTCTTCGGCGTGATATTATGTTCGGTATTGTATTCTATCTGCTTCTTGCGGCGGCGCTCAGTTTCATCGATCGTTTTTTTCATCGAGTCGGTCATCTTATCCGCATACATGATCACTTTGCCGTTCGCGTTGCGTGCGGTGCGCCCGGATGTCTGGATCAACGAACGTTCGGAGCGTAAAAAGCCCTCCTTGTCGGCATCCAGGATTGCAACGAGCGAGACTTCCGGCAGATCCAATCCTTCGCGCAGCAGGTTTACTCCTACCACAACGTGACTGTGCCCGAGACGAAGCCGGCGCAATATCTCAACACGATTCAACGCATCGACTTCGGAGTGAATATATTCCACCTGAATTCCGATATCGACCAGGTATTCGGTCAGGTCTTCCGCCATTCGTTTTGTCAGTGTCGTCACCAAAATGCGTTCATTTATTTTCACCCGCTCACGGATCTCTGCGATCAGATCATCGATCTGATTTTTCACAGGACGTACTTCGATGACGGGATCGAGCAACCCGGTCGGACGGATCACCTGTTCGACAAAAACGCCGCGTGTCTTTTCCATCTCGTAACTCCCCGGTGTGGCGCTGACAAAGATCACCTGGTTCACCATCTGTTCCCATTCATCGAATTTGAGAGGGCGGTTGTCAAGCGCGGAAGGGAGACGGAATCCATGCTCGACCAGTGTTGTCTTTCTGCTTTTGTCCCCGAAATACATTGCGCCGATCTGTGAGACGGTGACATGGGATTCGTCAATGATCAAAAGAAAATCTTTTGAAAAGTAATCGAACAGACAGAATGGACGCGAACCGGGAGGACGTGCCGCGAGATGGCGGGAATAATTTTCAATGCCCGAACAGTATCCGACTTCCCGCATCATTTCGATATCGAACCGCGTCCGTTGTTCCAGCCGCTGCGCTTCGACATACTTTTGGAGCCCGCGTAATTCTTCCAGCCGTTCTTTCAGTTCAATTTCAATCGATTTAACACCCCGTTCCAGCGATTCGCGCGTTGTGACGAACTGTTTTGCAGGATAGATGACATCATAATCGGTCTCACCCTGGATCGAGCCGTCGATCGGATTGATGTACGATATCTTCTCTATCTCGTCGCCGAAGAATTCGATCCGGATCGCTTCGTCATTTTCATACGCGGGGATCACTTCGACGACGTCGCCACGCACACGGAATGTGCCGCGGGAGAATTCATAATCGTTGCGGGAATAGAAGATGTCGAGCAGTTTGCGGAGGAGTTTGTTCCGCTCGATACGGCCCCCTTTTTTGATCACCACCATTTGCTGTATCCACTCATCGGGCGCACCAATGCCGTAGATACTGCTGACAGAAGCAACGACGATGGTGTTCCGGTTTCCGCTCAGCAACGCACTTGTGGCACGCAAACGAAGACGGTCGATCTCTTCATTCACGGACGAATCCTTTTGGATGTACGTATCCGTCGTCGGCACATACGCTTCGGGCTGATAATAATCATAATAACTGATGAAGAACTCGACATGATCCTTCGGGAAGAAACTTTTGAACTCGGCATACAGCTGCGCGGCAAGAGTTTTATTGTGGGACATGACCAGCACGGGGCGGTCGAATTGCGCGATGACATTCGAGACGGTGAATGTTTTTCCGCTCCCGGTCACGCCCAGCAGCGTTTGATAACGGTCTCCCCGCTTGATCCCTTCGACAAGCTGTTTGATCGCTTCCGGCTGGTCGCCGCGCGGTTGGTAATCAGAGACTAGTGTATAGGACATGCGAAAATATCTCTCTCACATAAATGTTATTCCGGGCGAAGCAAGAAATCTGTCAATAGTATTGGATTTTATTTGCCTACGCGCAGACCGGATGCTTCGACCCCCTCATCAAAGAACGATTCGGTCGCTCAGCATGACACATGCTTTCTTATGGCTGGTAAATTCCTTTTTTCACCGCACCAATCATCCCTGCCTTGAACGTACGTTGATCGACTTTCTGCAACGAACGGATCTCGGACGGTGTCATAAGTTTTGTCACAGGAATGTAACTCAGTTTCAATCCGATCGCCTCCATCACCTCGTCGTCGAATTCAAAATTTTTGTATCTGCCGAGATGCAGCGGCACGGTGAATTGCCGGAGTGAATATTCTTTGTTCATGTTGTAGAACGACGGGAAAAACGACATCACCAGTTCCCGTACATCGCGATAGATCGGTTCGCGAAAACGGAGCCCGACAAAATTGGATTTAGCGACAGCACCGACTTTTCCATTCCGCTTGAAGATCGCAATCACATGGTCGTCATCACGCACTGCCTGCATATCGACGATCATCGGCGGATATCCCAATCTCTTGAGCATTGCGGCAGCGAAGACCGCACCGTCGAAGCAGTGTGCTTTCCGGTCACGCAGCACGGAATGCGGAGAGCGATACCGGGATTCGGCGCTGTATTCGATACTGTCAAGGTACTGTTGAATCTTGAACGGCGAAGTAAATGATCTGAGAATTCGGAATTCACTTGTGCTCCATTCAAAATTCCCGCCCGTACTCACTTCACAATCACCAATTTTTTCGTTTCAGAAAAATCTCCCGCGTTCAATCGATAAAAATACAGTCCACTCGGTGAGTTCTGTGCATCCCATTCAGTACTGTAACTCCCTGCCTCGAGCGTAGTATTGACAAGTTCGGCAACCAACTTACCGTCTACGGAATAAATATCGAGTTTTGCCGACGACGTCTCGGCAATGTCGAATTCGATCTTCGTTTTTGGATTGAACGGATTCGGAAAATTCTGATGTAGATTAAATGACTTCGGCTTGATCGATTTTTCTTTTCTCACATTCGCCGGTTTTGAGATCAGTCCCGCATTCACATAGGCAGTGTACCACAAACTTGCAACACTGATCGTCGCTGATTGGATGCGTTGCTTGGTGAAGGTCTGCGTCTTCTCCCACATCTTACTGTAATAATCTGCAGGCAAAGAACCACCGGAACCACTGTTGTAGCCGTTCGGCGGAGCGGCGTATTTATCCGCAAGCAGTACCGAATCAAGAAGCGACTGCGACTTCAGAATTATTTGTATCGCAAATTCCAGGACGTTTTCAATGTACTTCACTGAGTCTTTAACCACAGAAAGCTGCGCCTGATAATTCAAGATCATTGTGGATTCATACCGGGAATGGATCCCGTACTGATTGGATAATTGTCCGTTGTAATTCTTTGTCGCATGCACGGGAACGTGAGAGTCGGCAACATAATGTCCGAGATCGTTCGCAGTCTGGTATGCACTGTTCCAATCGCCACGCTTCAGTTGTGCGCTCAATGAGTCAACGTAGAATTTTATCACCCACGGAACGGTGCCGTTATCTTTAACACGATCACGTCCGTACAGGGTCAGCAACGAATCAAGATTCCTCGGCAGCCACACTTTGAAATTCGGGTAGTCGTCGATATCAAGGAAATGAATGAACTGCTCCGCGTAGAAATTCGTATCGCTGGAACTGCGGCGGTTGTCCGGATCCATCGCATTGTCGTTGAAGAACTGCGCCTGCCCGATAAACTGCTGCATCGACGCCGGCAAGTGGATCGTTGCATTTTTATTGATATACTGATGAGCGACCTTGCCCCAGCCAAATAACGATTGCGCCGCAGCAATAGTGAACAACAAAAGAAAAATTTTCCTCATACACTCCTTTTATGTAATAAGACAATATAGCGGAAATCTTTCGGAAGTGAAAATTCCAGTGTTGCCTTAATATAAAAGATAACGTCATGCCGAACTTGTTTCGGCATCTTAAATTACGAAAGATGCTGACATTCGTCAGCATGACGATATTGTTAAATTTCAGATTAAGGCACTACCAAAATCCCAAGGGTGGGATGTGCGGACATCGATTCCTTGTTATAACTCCGCAATCTTTCTCTTCATCCGTTCGATGCGCCGCGCGTCGCTGGCAAGTACAGGAGGAAGATCGACCGCTGATTGAAACACTTTTTTCGCCTTCTGTGGCTTCTCCATATCGAGGTAGAGTTGCCCGAGTTCAAAATGATGACGGATAATAGCGGGGGCTAGATCGATTGCTTTTTTCAACGATCGTTCCGCTTCGGGAAAACCTCCCGAAGGCAACCCGCCGAGCAAAAGATCGGCAAGCGACTTTTCGATCCAGCCGACGTTGCCGAGCGTACGGTAGAATGTACCAAGAATCGAATATGCAACATCATTCGTCGGATCAAGACGAATAGCAATATCGAGTTCGCTCTTGATCTCGTTGGCTGCCTGCACTTTTGCCCGCACTCCTTCATAGATTGCAACGTATCCGATCGAAACGGCGCGCCAGCAGTGGGCATCGGAATTGAGCGAGTCTTCTTGAACGGCACGTGTAGCATACGTCTCCGCTCTACGATAATGCTGCTCGCGCTCTTCCCGCTTTGCAACATCCCCGATAGAAATATAACAGCGCGAGATTCGCCATAACAATTCCCCTTTGTCGTTGGAAGAAGAAAGGGCGGATTCATAAATGGAGATCGCTTCATCATATTCCTGTTTGATGAAGGCATCATCGCCGTTCTTGATTGCGGTGCTGTTGAAGAATAAGAATAGTAGAAGTGTTATCATGACTATAATATGCCAATCAGCTGTTTACACACTGTTAAGAAATACTTATCGGTTCGTTACAAGAACCGATCATACAGCAGTTTTAAAACAGTCGCCAAAACTACAACAATATACAACGGACGAATAACCGCAATCCCTTTCTTCACTGCAAGCCGCGCGCCGATACGGGCGCCAATGACTTGTCCGACTGCCATGACGATGCCGTGCACGAACCAGATCGATCCGCCGATGGCAAACACAACAAGGGACACGATGTTGCTGGTAAAGTTCATGACCTTGGTGTGTCCGGTTGCCCGCTGCAGATCGAATCCTAAAAAAAGAACAAAGGCGATCGCCCAGAACGATCCCACTCCCGGACCGAAAAATCCGTCGTAGAATCCGAATAAAATCCCGGCGATTCCGAAAAATGTTTTGGCACCAATTTGGGGGTGAAGTTCTTTGTGACCGAGCGACGGTGTCAGTATCGTATAGAGTGCAATGATAAAAAGAAGTACGGGAATGATACTGTTGAGGATCTCCGTCTGTATTTGCTGAACCGCCCATGCACCAAGTGCGGCACCAATAAATGTGAAAACAATACCGGTACGCGCTTTCGCAAGATCGACGAATCCTTTGCGCCAGTAGTAGGACGATGCGGTAAAACTGCCGAATGAGCTTTGGAATTTATTCGTGCCGAGCGCGATCTGCGGAGGAACACCGACCGCTAGCAATGCGGGAAGAGCGATCAAACCGCCGCCGCCGGCAATGGCATCGATGAGTCCTGAGAGAACTGCAGCGACGAAAAGAACAATATAGACGGGAATTGTTTCCAGGTGCATCTATCAACTACGCTCTTTTCGCATCTTCTTTTCGCTCAAATTCTTCAATGTATCCCGCACAGACAACATCACCCATAACGTTTGTCACCGTTCTTCCCATATCCAAAATTCTGTCAACACCAAGAATAATTGCAAGTCCATCAGGAGGAATACCGACCTGCGCCATCACGATCATCAATAACGGGAGCGATGCGCCCGGTACGCCTGCAACACCAATTGCAGATATGACACACAGCGCCACAACAAGTATCTGCTGACCGATTGAAAGTTCAATACCAAACACTTGCGCAAGAAATAA
>JACPGG010000073.1:499-14182 GCA_016182545.1 Ignavibacteriales bacterium | reverse complement strand
TAATACCACGCCTCCTTCAAAAAGAGCTGTTCCGTTCATGTTCATTGTAGCACCGAGCGGCAGAACGAACGATGCAACCTGCGGACGAATGCCGAGTTTTTTTTCTGATACTCTCAGGGATGTTGGAAGCGTTCCATTGCTGGATGAAAGGGAAAAAGCCGTTATGATGATCTCCATTGAATCGGTCAAAAATTTTACGGGATTTCTTTTTGCTAGAAATTTTAACAATACAGGGTAGAGAACAAAGAGTTGCAGGGTATAACCAAGTAAAATAAGAAGTACATAGATACCAAGTTTTTGAAGCAGATCAAGTCCGAACCGCGCAGTAACGGAAAAGATCAGGCAAAATACAGCGATCGGCGCTAACTTCATCGCAAATCCAACGATCGTGATCATGGCTTCGGTAAATCCATCCAGCCATGTTATCATCAGTAATTGTTTCTCCTTTTGAATCTTCGTGAGTGCCGCACCAAACAGAAGTGAAAAAACAATCAAGGGAATCATCTGCATATCGACGATTGCCCGCGTGATATTGCGCGGAACGAACATATCGAGCAGTTGATTTACAACGCCCAATGTTCCCGGTGCAACAACGGTCTGAGTGCGTGATTGAATCTCGCTTGTTGCCGAAGCATAACTTTTCATCAATGTTTCGCGAGCGGCAGTATCAAATCCATCACCGGGACGAACCAACTCTAACAGCATAATTCCCATAGTTGCCGCAAATGCAGAAGTTATTAAAAAATAAAGCAATGTGCGCCCACCCATTTTCCCCAGCTTACTAAGGTCACCCAAACTCGCGACGCCGCTTGCGAGCGAGGCAAAGACCAACGGTACAACGACGATAAATAACAGACGCAAAAAGATCTGCCCGACGGGATGTGCGGCACCGTCAATGACGGTGTTGAGAAATTCTTTTGCACCATCATTTCCTGCAACAGAGAGATTTGCAACAACGCCGACAACGGCTCCGGCAAAAAGTCCGCCGAGAATGCGCCAATGGGATTTATCGTGTGGATACATTATACACCCTGACTAAATGATGAAATTTTTTTATGGGGCAATATAGAGATTTCGGGGAAGCAACAAAAGAACTTTGTGGAAAATGCGATTTATAAACTATCCAATGGTCTGTTCATTGCGTTCACATTATTTCAGTTTTATCCGCATATAAAATAGAAACCAATCGGATTGTTACTCTGCGGACAGTCATCGATATCAACTCTTTATCGGCACCATGTGCGATGTGCAGGTGGCAATCAGTTTTCTCTTGCCGTTCACCGCTTCAGCAGAAAGATGCATTGCGGAGAGTCCTCGGGACACAACTCTTGCCGTTACGACCAGTGTATCTCCAGCATTGATCGAACGGATATAGTTTGTATGAAGATCAAGCGTTGTGCACGGTGTTCTTGCTGCAAGGTAACTCAAAGGACCGAACACATTATCGAATGCTGCGGTGACAAAGCCACCTTGCATCGCTTTCATTGGATTGAGATACTCTTCAAGCACCGGAAACAAGATCTTCAACATTACACGGGAATCGTAATCGATATATTTTCCTTTCATGAGTACCGAACAGTTCGGCGGAAGTTGAGCAGAGGGGAATTGCCTTTGCAGTTGATCAAATTCAGACTGGAGAATTTCGAGTGATGATTGCATAGTAAATGTTTCCCGCAGATTGCGCTAATCACGCAGATATCATCGGAGGTAATCTGCGTGATCAGCGGGAATAAATAGTTTACAACTCGATACTGAATTTCCCATTCTTCATGATCATCTTCTCATCAAACCAGACTGTCGGCTGCCTGACGAGCCCGTCCAGATGACTTGCGACGCGGACCGTGCCCCCCATCGATTTGTTGTCTCCGAATGCGATATGGATCGTCCCCATCACTTTCTCATCTTCGATGATCTTCCCGGTAATGATCGCTCTGTCATTCGTTCCGATGCCGAACTCAGCAATGTTGTACGCATCTTTGCCGTGCGGTTCAAGAAGCTTTTTCAATTGTTCGGCTTCCGTACCGCCTGAAATCTCGGTTGCGTATCCATCCTTGACGACAATGCGGATCGGAGTTTCCACGATTCCGACAGTCGCAAAAGATCCGTCCACCACAACGATTCCATGTGATTGATGTTCCACCGGTGCAAGATATGCTTCGCCTGTCGGCAGATTTCCTGATTGCCCTTTCTCACGGAACAGACCTGAGCTCGCATGCGCCGTTCTTCCTTTGATGGGCATCGATACATCCGTTCCCGCCGGTGATGTGACACGGATGACGGATGTTTTTTCCATCATCGCACAGAGTGCGTGTGTCCGTTTGGCAATCGCATTGTAATCGGCATTCATGCATCGGACCATGATCTCTTCCGTAACGCCGGGAAGTGTTGCAATACGTACTCCAAGTCCGCTAGCAGTACGTCGCGCATCGGTATGCGTCAACGATTTCGATGTGGGGCAAAAGACGACGTCGAATTTCTTCATTAACTCTGCAACCTCTGCCGGGGGTTCCTCCCCATTGGACTTGCGCGGAAGGATTTCTGTCAGGAGCACATCGTTACCGAAATCTCTTGCCGCTTTCCATAAGGAATAACCGAGCGTGCGGAGCGGTTCGTCGGTAATGACGAGAATTTTTTCATTCTGTTTTGTTCCCATGCAATCGCGTATGGCGATCTGGGATGCGGAGTAGAGCTCATTAGAAATGTTCATTTCCGTGTTCCAATAATAATTGTATGATAATTGAATCCTTCCGGTTTACGTCACCCCGAACTTGTTTCGGGGTCTATTAGATGCTGAAACAAGTTCAGCATGACGCGTTAAAATAATTCCGCAACATGATTACTGCTTTGCAGTTTCGCTCCTTTTCAATAAGTACGAGAACAGGAATCCGAACAGCCCGAGTGAGGCGAACAGTATCATTCCCGGATTGTACCCTGCCGGATTCGCGGCACTTGCCCCTGCCCAGTCATTCAATTGACCGATGAGCCACGCAACAAGCGCCCAGCCGATCTGCTGGCAGAAGGTCATCAGCGCGTATGCCGTGCCGAGCTTGGATTCATCGACAAGGTATGCTACGGCGGGCCACATCACGGCGGGGACGAGCGAAAATGCTATGCCGATCATAGCAATAGGAATCTCAACCGGTAATGTCGTGAACGAAAGCATCAGAAACGAAGGGAGCAAAAATGCTGAACCGACGGTCATCAGCAACGAACGCTTTCCGATTTTGTCTGCCAGTAATCCAAACAGTGGCGTTGCAAACATCGCGGTAAGCGGGAGAAGTCCGTTGAGGAATCCAGCAGTTTCCGGCGAGAGATGATGTGCATCGGTGAGAAATAAATTTGCGAATCGCCGGAACGGAAATACTACAGAATAAAATGTCACGCACAATCCCACCACCCACCAATATGACTTTCCGAATTTGACAAGGTCGGAAAAGACCAGTTTATCGGTGGAACCCGCTTGACCGAGCGTGTACATCCGCGTCGCTCTCGATTCGAGATACCAATACAACAAAGCGGTGATGACGGCAATGGAACCGATCGCCGCGGCGAGCAATAAGACCGGCTGCCAGCTTGAATACAACGGCGCCGCCCACGATCTCGTATTGTCTGCAGCAAACGACCCGAACCGGGCAATCATTAAATTGATCCCCATTGCAAACGACAATTCTTTCCCTTTGAACCACTTTGCCAGTGCGGTGGTTACCGCAACGATCAGCGGTTCTGAGCCTAATCCCAACACAAAGCGACCAGCCATCATGATCTCGAACTTCGATCCGAAGGCGATCAACAATCCTCCGAGAACACTGACCGCGGCAAAAACGGTGAGCGATCGTTTCGTACCGAACCGGTCAATGACCACTCCACCAGCGATCAGCACAAGCAGTGCCGCGATGTTGTATGCAGTATCAAGCAAGCCGATCTGCGCCTGTGAAAATTCCAATTCACTTTCGAGCAGCGGACCGACAGGATTGAGCGCATCGAAGACATAATAATTGGCAAACATCGCCAGACTGACCATCAGCAGGACAAGCCAGCGATAGAGCCGCGGCGGTTCGGGAAGCAGAGAAGGATTTGTCATAGTGCTCTTATGAATTGGTAATGTTACAATGTATCCCATTTTCAATCGTCATACTGCCGGTAAATTTCAATCAACATAAGCAATAAATTTGCGAGAGGGAATAAAAAAAGCGCTGCATCAATTTCGAAGCAACGCTTTTGGAAAAAACCGAAAACACACGATCTAATTTACATTCTTCAAAATTTCGAGCGTAAACTTCCAGAATTTATCGACCGTGTCGATATGGATCTTCTCGTCGGGAGAGTGAACACCTTCAAGTGTCGGACCGTAGGAGACCATGTCCATACCCGGATATTTTTCTCCGATGATGCCGCATTCAAGTCCCGCGTGGATCGCCTTGACGAGCGGCTCTTTACCGTAGAGATTTTTGTACGACTGCTTTGCGATCGCCAGGATCTTTGAATTGAGATTCGGTTTCCAGCCGGGGTATCCTTCCGTGTGGATCGCTTTTGCACCACCGAGCGTGAATATGGAATTCATTGTCTGCAACGCTTCGAGAATCTCCGATTCAACAGAACTGCGCTGGCTGGTGATCATCTCGATCTCCCCTTTTTCCGTTTTGATGATCGCAACATTGGTGGATGTTTCGACCAAGCCGGGAATATCGGCGCTCATCTTCAGCACGCCGTGCGGCAAAGCGGAGATGGTCTGATACAATGCAGCCTGCTGCGCTTTCTTCAATACTTTTGCCTTCTTCACAGTGGTCTCTTCACACAGAATCTGCAGATCCGGTTCAACGGATGACAATTCTGCCTTTGCCGTGTCGTTCCAATCTGCGATGATCACCGCTGCCTTCTTCACATCCTTCTTTGCAACAAAGATGATCGCTTCGGCTTCACGCGGAATGGCGTTGCTCTTGTTTCCCCCTTCAATGTGCGAAAGCCGTGCACCGGCTTTATCCAATGCAAGAAGGACGCGATTGATGATCTTAATGGAATTGCCGCGTCCTTTATCGATCTCTAATCCTGAATGACCGCCTTTCAATCCTTTGACGATCACTTTCAGTGCAACTGTTCCGCGCGGTGCATTTTCCCATGCAAGTTTCCATGTGCCGTGCGTGTTCCGTCCGCCGGAACAGCCGACATACAATGAACCTTCTTCTTCAGAATCGAGGTTCATCATCGTTTTGCTTTCAAGGAATCCCGGCTTCAGATTATTCGCCCCGGTCAATCCTGTCTCTTCGTCAACGGTGAAGAGAAGTTCAAGTGGTCCATGCACAAGCGATTTATCTTCCATGATGGCAAGATATGTGGCAACGGCGATGCCGTTGTCGGCGCCGAGCGTTGTGCCGTTTGCCATCAGCATATTTCCATTGCGGACGAGTTCAATCGGATCTTTCAGGAAGTCATGCACTTTTTCCTTATTCTTCTCGGGAACCATATCAACGTGACCTTGCAGACAGAGTGACGGTACGCGCTCTCTTCCCGGCGATGCAGGTTTCTTGACGACAACATTCAAGTATTTGTCCCGTTTCGCTTCAAGACCGAGTTTCTTCGCAGTCTCCATGATGTAATCGGTGATCTGCTTTTCGTGTTTCGACGGGCGTGGAATTCTGCTGATCTCCGCAAAATATTTCCACACCAGCGCCGGTGCTAATCCTTTAATTGCTTCTGACATTGTGTGCCTCCGTTTTTCAAAAAAATGTTTTTATTAAGACTTCATGCTTCGACGCGTGCCGCCGTAGAATAGTCATCCTGAGTAAGTTCCGATCGTATTCCAATCGGAACGCATCGAAGGATGTTCAATTGAGGCGGCACTTGCTCAGCATGACCATCTTTTTATTTAGTACTGCTTTCCATCGTCACAAGATCGCCCCGTTCCAGTTGATTCAAAAAATGATTGATGCGGGATTCGACCGGTTCGACCGCAGCGCCGAATTTTGTTTTTAAACTCTCGGCCACGTGCGAGATCGGTGTGCCGCCATCCAGCTGCTGCCAAATCGCTGAACCGACATCATCGAGTTTGATCCGGAAGTACGGTTTAGCGAGATACGGCAGGAGCCACTTTACAAGAAGCGGATTCCTGAATTTCGGTACCAACACTACCACCTTCCCTTCATCGGTCGTTTCCCATTCAGCATTCCGCTTTGGCGTTAAATCCCACAGATTTGCGAGTTGTTTTTCTTTTTTGCTCACCACCACCCCTTGATCCCCTCCTCCAAGGAGGAGGGGAAACAGATTATTAAAATTACATCATCGCGCTTGGCGGGGCAGGTTCATCGGCGCGTCCTGCGTTCTTCACGGGTATCATGACAAGTACATAGCCGACAATGAGGAAGACAGCCAAACTTCCGATGAACGACGGGCTCTCGAAGATCACAGGTGTATCCATCTCCCAGAATGCCATTGCTGCAAAGACAAGTCCGACAAGTGCTTCACCTGCGATCAATCCTGCGGCAAGTAATGTTCCGTTATTCTCCACCCGAACTTTTTGTGCATCGTTGAATTGACGTTTTGCAGCCACTTTGTCAACAATACCTTTGATCAATCCGCCGATGAAGATAGCGAATGTCGTTTCCAATGGAAGATACATCCCCACGCACACCAGCATCGGGCTCTTCACTTGCACGAGAATGAAACCGATCGCCATCAAAATTCCGACTATGATAAGAGGCCATGCCATCTGCCCGCCGACAATACCTTGTGAAACGAGCGCCATCAAACTCGCTTGCGGTGCCGGAAGCGCACGCCCGCCGAGTCCTGCGCCACCCATTTTAATATCTCCTTCATGAAGCACAATGATCGGGAAGATCATCACAGCGGCGGCGACGATAACACCGATAAGATCGCCGACCTGCATTTTCCACGGCGTGCCGCCGAGGATATGTCCGACTTTCAGATCTTGCAGCATCTCGCCTGCAACCGCAGCGGAGACGCAGATAACGCCGGCAACACCGAGCACGGCAGCAACGCCTGTTATTCCCGTTTGACCGAGCGCGACCATAAGTATTGCAGCAACAATCACGGTTGATAACGTGAGACCGCTGATAGGATTGTTCGATGAACCGATCAATCCGACGAGATATCCAGATACGGCTGCGAAGAAAAATCCTGCAATGACCATAACGACAGTTGCAGTCAACGCAGCGACGATATCCTGTGCGAAGTGATTATAGAGAAAGAAGGTCAAGATTGCGGCAATACCGATCCCGGCAAATACTTTCGAAATGCTCAAATCCATTTCCACACGATCTGTGACGGCACCGCCGGTTGCCGCTTTTTTCACATCACCGATGGAGCGTTTCAATCCGCCGATCAAATTTTTTCTCATGCGGAATAAAGTGTACGCCGCGCTCATCAACATGCCGCCGATCGCGATCGGACGCACAATAAACTGCCACACTCTCGTTGCTTGTGTGAGCCAATCATGGTCGGTCAATCCATTCGGATTATTCGCTTCGAATGTCGGTCCCAGCCAGAACAACAGCAGCGGGACGAACAATCCCCATGCAAGCAGACCGCCGGCAAAGTTCAACGACGCAAGACGCGGTCCGATGATATAACCGACACCCATGTATGCAGGGCTGACGCCGGGAGTTGAAAGGACCATTCCGCCGCTTGCATTGAGAGTCGTTCCGGTTTTTCCGAGAGCAACCGGACCTTTTGCAAACGGAATGAATTTTTCCCACGAGGAAGCAAAGAGACTCAATTGTTTCAACGCTTGAATGACAGCACCGACCAATCCGGCTACAAGAAGATAGACAGCACCACTGCCGCCTCGCTGACCCGCTTTGTGGATCTCGCCCGCAGCAACCGATTCGGGAAACGGCAGTTCGACATCTTCCACCATCACGCGGCGTAGTAATGTTACAAATAGCACACCCATCACGCCGCCGACCATCATGATCGCCGTCGCTTCAAAGTAATGATTCGAAAGATCTGTCCAGACTCCCGAAATGAGGAATGCAGGGATCGTGAAGATCGCACCCGCTGCAACCGATTCGCCGATGGAGCCGATCGTTCGGGTCATATTCTCTTCGAGAATCGTCCCTTTCATGATGCGCAGCAGCGCCATACCGATGACCGCTGCAGGATATGTTGCAGCGATCGTCATACCCGCCTTTAAGCCGAGGTATGCATTTGCAGCTCCGAGAATGACCGACATGACAAGACCGATGAGGACAGCCCTCAACGTGAATTCTTTCATGTCTGTGCCAGCAGAGACGTACGGAACATATTTTTTTCCGCCGCCGGATTGAACTTCTGACATAGTATATCCTATTAAGTGTTAATTGAAAAGATTGACCACAGATTCACAGATATATTTACTATAAAATTATTCTTTTGTATTTCAGTGATGATTCACCAAAGTTAACAACTAAACCGATTTTACATTTTGAAATCTTTAGATAATTGATCAATTGCGAATGATGTTCATCGGCCAAACTTCTCTGAGCCTTGACCTCAAGTATTATTGAGCCATATAAAACAAAATCAGCGTAAAACTTGTGTGGAAGTGTTACACCCTTGTAGAGAACAGAAAACTCTTTTTCTCGTTCGTAGGGAATTGATTTCAGTTTCAGATCGAGCTCAATTGCATCTTTATAAACAATCTCCAATAAGCCCTTCCCAAGAGTGCTGTGCACCTCCATACAGATTCCGATGATTGTATGAGTCTCTAATTTAAAAGGGAAGTATTCTTCCATTCTATATAAAGTATTTCAATCTGTGAATCTGTGGTTCACACACTTACTGCCCGATTCCGAACATTGCCTTGAACACATGCCCCGCCATTTGGGGATTCTCCTTCAATCTACGAACGGAATATCCGTACCAATCCCTGCCGAACGGCACATACACGCGCAGTCTGTGTCCCTCTGCGATCAATTGCTTCCTCTTTTCATCCCGAACACCCAGCAGCATCTGGTATTCGTATTTGTCTTTCGAGATGTTCAATTCGACGATCATCTTCTTTGCTCCGTCGATCAGCACATCATCATGCGTGGCGATGCCGACGTAGCATCCTGCTTCAAACAGGATGCGCAATAATGTAAGATAATTTTGTTGAATACCAACACGATCTTTGATGGCGACCTGCGGCGGTTCGTTATAGATCCCTTTGCAGAGGCGGACATTTGTCCTTTCCGCTGCAAGAGCGCGAATATCCCCTTCACTGCGGTGCAAATACGCCTGGATGACAATGCCGACATTACTGTACCTGCTGCGCATCACTCTATACACCTCCAGTGTATCATCGGTGCAGGTGTGGTCTTCCATATCGATACGGACAAAATTATTCTGCCTCTTTGCGGTCGAAACGATCTCATCCATGTTGCCGATGCAGAACTGCTTCTCCATCTTCAATCCGAGTGAGGTGAGTTTGACCGACAGATTTGAATTGAGCGACAGTTTGGCGATCGCATTCAACACTTCGACGCTGTTGTATTTGCTTTCGGTGGCTTGATCTTGCGTGAAGATATCCTCGCCGAGTACGTCGACAGTTGCCAATGCGTTCTCTCCGTTCAACTGACGCACTTTGTTCATCGCATCGGGAAGTGTTTCACCTGCGATATACCGGCTTGCAACGGCACCGATGACGGATTTAGGAATATAACGAAGGGTTTTTACAACGAGAGTATTTAAAAGATTCATGCGAACTCAAAAACAGATTCACAGATTATGTTTTAATCTGTGAATCTGCGGTTTAAAATTTAAAGTGGAAATACAAAACTGACCTTCGGCGTAATCCGTTTTTGCGGTTTGTAACCCGTCACGTTACCGTCTTTGTCGGTTTCAGGTGCAAATGTCCACGTATAGAGTGTGGAGACGATCATGAATGAGTACGGTTTGTAGCCGATCTCGGCATACAACATTGAGCGGTCATCGAGTGTAAAAGCATCTTTGTTGCTGGTGATATATTTCTTGTCATATCCGGCACCGACAAAGATAAGCGGGATTTTTTCTCCGGTGTTCGTACCGAGATGCAGGATGCCGCTGTTCGGATCGAGATCGAGACGCTGGTAGCTTCCGTTGATTTGGAATGTGCCGAGGATATCGATTAGCAAACTTCCGAAATATCCGGGTCCGGGAGATTTTGTATTCACCAGTCTTTCAGCCTTGGATTCAAAATTTACACGATTATTAATTGTGTCGATACCGAGAGAATAGCGATCCAATTCATAAAATGCATCGAAGTACGAAGGAAGATATTGATCTGTCTGGGCAAAACGTCTCTCGAATTTTGTGAAGACGTTCACAAGTCCGAGACCGGAGAAATTCGTTTCCAATCCGACCGCCATGCCGCTTCCAAAGTCAACGATCTTAGAATAATCATAATACAACGTCATATTGATCATTGGTAGACGGAGGAGAGGCAACCCAAGATCAAACCCGATAACACTCAACGAGCCATCATTTCTACGCTCAGCTTGTACAGGACCCCCTGGTATTATATTTGGCAGAACATATCCAGTATCTTTTGACTCACTTCTCAAATCACTCGCATACGTCGCACCAACTTCAATACCGCTTATGATCGGAATTGCGCTTGCTTTGGTAAACTGCAGCGGACGGACATATGCACGAGCCCCGAGAACGCTTGCGGCAGTAAGATCGCCATAGACGGTTTCCAAACCGAACTTACCGAAGTCCAGATCCAACTCCGCACCGATGCGTCGGTTATCAACGCTGGGACTGTTCCTGTAATTATAGAGGATCGATCCGTGCCCAAGCTTTGCGTAATCCAAAATACCGAGACGCACATATGTCTCACTCCCTTTTGTACCGTACCGGATGTAACGGATGAATCTTCCCCGCTGCAATTCCTGCCAACGGATCGATTGATCTTTGCTGCTGACATACAAGTTCAGATCGAGCCCGACGCCGAAATTCATGAATGCAATTTCGGGATTAAGATTGATCAGGTAATACGGCACCATCTCCCCTTTGTCATTTTTAATCCATGACATGCCGAGACCGCCGCCGATGACGCCGGATGTTCCGCCGCTTTGCGGGGCTTGTGTCGGTGCTTTTTGCGCAAATAAAATTGATGATGCAACGAATAGAACAAATAATAGTTTTTTCATAATTCACTTTTATATTATTTCGACAGAAGCAAATTAATGGTTTTTGTGAACATTTCCTTCTTTCCATCCGGACGTGCTGTAAAATACAAAAAATAAATTCCACTTGAAGCAGTTTGTACATTATCGGATGTCCCATCCCATGTTACATTATAATAACCGACAGGTTTTACATCGCTCTGCAATTCCTTTACTCTCCTACCCATCACGTCGTAAACAGTGATACGTACAAATGAAGGTTCTGCAATTTGATACTTGATTGTTGTCGAAGGATTGAACGGATTGGGATAATTCGAAACTTCGGTCGTTGTCGGCAACGCGACAAATTGCACATCGTGCGATTCCGGTGAAATCCCAGAACCTGCTTCGCCAAATGATGAATACCGAACGGGGGCTGACGTTCCGTTCAGTGAAAAATATGGACGAACATCATAACGAAGGTCGTACATGCCTGCTCCAGGAGCCGAAACGGTATATTCTACATCTGTATAACTTGTTGAACCGCGGTACCGATATGAAAGATATCGAGGACCATCTACGGTAATATAACCCGGAATTTGAGTGACATGTCTATATATATCGTACCGGCTTACGTTGGGATGCGGGTGTTCATCCCAGGTAATCTGAAAGTGTGAACCAACCGTGTAACTGGTTCTATGAAGATTGGTAACATAATACGGCTGCGCATCAAACACGGCAGTAAGGTTTGTATGATCGGTAGGAGTAAATGTTTGGCTATACCCGTAGTAATTGTTTGTTCCATCTGTCCAGTGGTTAAACGTGTACATAATCCCCTGTATCGTTTGGTCTATTGCTGCGGCGGCGATGTTTTGATCTTGCACGACAGGAAATGACGATGTTGGCGCAGCAACCTGATTACTGTTGACGGTAACAACGCCTCCACTGCTTGAGCCGAGCAGACTGTTTTGAAATGTAATGTTGAATTCCTTGCGGAAGGAGGCTTCGTAAGCGCCTGTTTGGCTTGGTATTGAAATTTGTACTGTTCCTTCTTGAGCACCACCCGGTCTTGTCCAAGTAGTAAAACGTCGTTTATATGTCTTTTCACCGTCTGGTATCTCTTGTCCGTCAATTGCTTCCGCTGTATGAGGAAATGATGATGTACGCCAATTGGTTACGGTATAAGGTGAATTTTGATTGTTGCCGTCAACTTTTACAATGCCGCCATCGGAATTGCCAAAATTATTTTTTATGGTAACAGGGATTTTCGGATTGTAATAATTGAGCGTAAGACTTGCGTCGCATGCGCCCAATGTGCGTTGCACTACCTGTGCCAATGGATCCTGAAATGTACAGGATGAAAGCCGCATAATACTATTGTCATCAGGATAAATATGCTGATTTAACGTTCGCCCTGCGTTAACAAAAAGATGTCCAACTTCGTGAAGAATTGTCGTATGAAGATCTATCCCTGTTCCGTTGTACGACCAGTGGGCTTCCTGACTTGAATTGATGCTGATCGCCTTCGGCGTTGTAGTAATAACTGTGTTTCCGCATGAGCCGGGACCGCGATCCAAAAACTGTACCACAATATCGGCGTTTTCATAATCCGATGTATAGGTCAAGGTAATGACAGCACCTTGCGAATTTGCCGCATTCTGCCATTGAGACAATGCGCTATTAATGTAACTGAGAAGTGTGCTGTTAGGAATTGTAGAACCATCTCCCCACTTTGCCGGTTCGCCCAATAAACGCCATGACCATGTGTATGATGAACCAGTTAATACTCTTTCCCAGCCACTCAATTGTTCGGGGCATTGCGCAAGTATCGTTTGCGCAAAACCGATTATAAATGCAACGATTGCAAAGCGTTTCATAACTCCTCCTTGAAAGATGAATTTGGAATTTGTTACTTACCGCGAAGAATAACTGTTGTTGTTCTGAATGAATTGTCTTGAGTAAACCCTACTACAAATACCTCTTTGCCGTCAGTCCAAACTGCTTTGAGAATACTTTCTGAGTTTGCAAACTGATTGTACTGATACCAATCTTTACCATTATAGTGATATACTCTGCCCGGATACCCAACTGCAAACATATTCTCACCGGATATTCCATAGAGATTTGAAATAGGCCAATCGCTGATTAGTATTCTTTCCCAATGCTCATTCTCAAATCGGTATATTCCTTTTAATCCAACTGAATATAATTTCCCTTGCGGACTTGTCCATAATTTAATAACGCCCCATTGTTCTTCCGTATGCGGTGTGTGTACACCACAACTATCCAGTACTAACCATAATTCGTTCTCCCGTTTGCAAAAATAATTCGTAAACAATCCTGTCGGGGTATCATATTTTCCTGCAATAAGAAATAATCCTTGGCTGCTTTTACTTATTCCAAGTATCTGGAATGTGCCATCTTTCGGATAGGAAAGTCGTACAGAATCCCGTCTCCATACAGTCCCGTTGTAATGAAATAATGTCCCGTCGACACCACCAACCCACAGATCGCTCGATGAACTTCCACACATACTTTGTATCTTTTTTCCACCAAATAATCTATGTTCCTTCCAACTCACTCCATCGTAATGAAGCACCAAACTGCTGTCATAAAAATATGG
>JACPGG010000073.1:0-480 GCA_016182545.1 Ignavibacteriales bacterium | reverse complement strand
GGGGTGAGAAGTTATCATAGAATCTTTCACCAACGACCCAAATATCATCTTTACTGAAACCATAGACTGATGTTAAACTCAATGCACCCGAGATTGGTCCACCTTCTGCACTATGGAATTTGGTTGTTGACCACTTAGAACCATCAAAATGATACATCGTTCCGGGTCCCGGACTTTCATTGTGCCCCACCACATACACATCTGTGGGTGAACTTCCCCACATATCCATCATACTGGTTTGGAAACTTCCCGGGTAGGCAAGTGTATCTAGCGTCCACGTATAGGTGCGGGGGTCTTTAATAATTTCTGGCTTTACCGGCTCGTCTTTGCAGCCGGGAAAAAGGAGAAGGATGATTATGAAAAGAAGAAGAGGCATGATATTATTTACCACGTAATATAATTGTTGTCGTCCCTCCACCTGTCGGAAATGTTCTTCCAACAATAAAGGTTTCTCTCTCTGTCATCCACACAGAGGCTAAT
>JACPGG010000065.1 GCA_016182545.1 Ignavibacteriales bacterium | reverse complement strand
ATTTTCGTGAATTTGTGTGTGTTACTCTCTTGCTCCCTTATCTCTTCCAACGATCTAATAAGTTTAATGCGGGATTCTGGATTCATTGCATTCTCCATTGTTGTTAAAAGACAGCAGGTTCCTCGTAAATTCCAAAATGTTCAACCAGTGCGTTGCACATTTCACCCAATGTAGCGTACGCACGTGTCGCTTTTAATAAATAAGGCATCAGGTTAGAACCGTCTATTGCTGCTTGTTTCAATTCCTGCAACGCTGTTTCATATGTATCTTGATTACGACTTTGCCGGACATCAGCGAGCCGTTTCTTCTGTAGCTTTTCGACATCAGGTGATATCGATAAAATGGGGATCTCAATTGTCTCTCCCTCTTCAACATATTGATTGACGCCAACTATGATCTTTTCTTTTTTGTCCAATTCATTCTGGTAGCGGTATGCTGCTTCAGCGATCTCTCGTTGAAAGAATCCTTGTTCGACAACGCTTCAACATAATAACTTCCGCCGATAGGATCGATAACATTGGCAACTCCTGTTTCATCTGCGATGATCTGTTGAGTGCGCAAAGCAATTTTTACTGCCTTGTCGGAAGGAAGTGCTAATGTCTCGTCCATCGAATTTGTATGCAACGACTGAGTCCCTCCCAGAACGCCTGCAAGGGCTTGAATTGCCGTCCTGACGATGTTATTTTCGGGTTGCTGGGCAGTGAGTGTGCATCCGGCGGTCTGGGTATGGAAACGAAGAGTCCATGATTTAGGATTCTTGGCTCCGTACTTGTAGCGCATCCGTTTTGCATAGATTCTGCGCGCAGCGCGATACTTTGCAATCTCTTCAAAGAAATCCAGATGAGAATTAAAGAAGTACGATATACGAGGAGCAAATTCGTCTACATCCATTCCCGACGCAATCCCCGCTTCGATGTACGCAAAACCGTCTGCCAGTGTGAATGCCAGCTCCTGCACTGCTGTTGAACCGGCTTCCCGTATGTGATAGCCCGATACGGAGATAGGATTGAATTGAGGAAGTTCTTTCGAACAATAATTACACATATCAGTTATTATTCTCATCGACGGTGTCGGTGGATAGATCCATTCTTTTTGAGCGATATACTCCTTCAGTATATCGTTCTGAATGGTCCCACGAAGTTTGTTTGACTTCACCCCTTGCTCTTCTGCAACGGCGATGTAGAATGCAAGTATCATCGCAGCGGGAGCATTAATTGTCATAGAAGTGGTGACTTGATCAAGGGGTATCCCTTTGAACAAAATCTCCATATCAGCGAGCGAACTGATTGCGACGCCGCAAATGCCCACCTCACCCTCACTCAATGGATCGTCGGCGTCTCTACCCATGAGTGTCGGCAGATCAAATGCTGTCGATAAGCCGGTCTGTCCGTGTTCAAGAAGGTATTTAAACCGCTGATTAGTATCCTCAGGAGTCCCAAATCCCGCAAACTGCCTCATCGTCCACATTTTACCCCGATATCCCGTGTGATGAATGCCGCGAGTGTATGGGAATTCGCCCGGAAATCCAATGTCGGCGAGATAATTGATCTCATTCACTTCTTCCGGCGTGTACAGCATGTCGACGGGTTCGCCGCTGACTGAAGTAAACTTCACATTCCGTACTTTTGACGTTGCCGCTTTTGCCCTGTACTGCTGAACCTGTTCTTTGATCGCTTGCGGATCATTGAATGTTGCCATGTACTTCCTCCGATTTTGTGAATCGTTGTTTCATCTGAACTCGATATGTTTGATCGAATTCTAACTTTATTCTATCCGAGCGATCGTATCTGTAAATTTGATTTTCCGACAATCAGCGATTGAAATATCGGAAGAAATTTTACGTAATGGATCGAATCGGCGTGCCTATCAATCGCCTGTTGGTTTTTCCATTCTTCGAAAAAGAAAAATTTATTGGAATCCGTCACGTCCTGATAAAAATTGTAACTGATACACCCCTCCTCGGCTCTCGATGGCTCAATCATGCTCAAACACAATTCTATGACTTCTTTTCGTTTTTCAGGTTTTGCTTTGAAGGAAACTGTTACAATTTTCATATCATGTTCTGAAAAATCTTCTGTCCAGTTCCTGCAACGATAATTTAATGAGTACGGGCCTGCCGTGAGGGCAAACATACGGCATGGAAGTACCGAACAACTGATCGATCAGTGATCGCATTTCAACATCTGATAATTTTTCACCCGCTTTGATCGCGGCTTTGCAGGAGAATGATTTTGCAACATTATCCCGGGCATCCAATTTCACCCGCAATTGATTATTTTTGAATTCATCCAGAATATCCTGCAAGATCGTGGTTTCGGTTCCTGCCTTTACTTCAGGTGGAACACCCTCGAGTACGATCGTATTTTTTCCGAACACTTTTGTTTCAAAACCGATCGTCAGTAAGAATGGAAGCAGATCCTTCGCCAACGTAAAGTCGCCTGATGCAAGTTGGATTGTTTGTGGAAAGAGCAATTGCTGCGATGATGGAACTGCATTGTTCATTCTTTCCAATGCCTTCTCGTACAGTATCCGTTCATGTGCAACATGTTGATCTATGATCATCAATCCGCTGCGTATCTGTGTAAGTATGTACTTATTGTGCAATTGCCAGATCGCTTTACCCTCTTTTGCCTCTTCATCCCTCGGTACATGCTGGAATTGCTGTTCCTGAGGAAGTGATTCTCCGGAGGGAGATTGAGGTCTGGAAAATATTTGATCGAGCTTCAAAGACAAATCAAAAGGCAAATCTTCTGTAGGTACAGTGGCATCAGGTCGAGTCACAGGAGAAGATTGTTTCGGGAAAGCATCCGGATAAAATCTCGGAATTGCAGCATGTTGCAGCGACGAAAAATCACTTGTCGGCTGCCGGAATTCGACTGTCGGGACGAGATCATTGCCTCCGAGTGCTTTTCGAACTATTGCTGATACAACACGATACGCACTCTGCTCATCGGCAAACTTCACTTCCATCTTTGATGGATGAACATTCACGTCCACTTTGTGCGGATCGAGTTCGATGTACAGAAGAAAGAAAGGAAAGTTTCCTTTTTCAACAAGATGCTCATAGCCGGAAAAAACGGCATGATTGATCGACCGACTGATGATGAACCGGTTATTGAGAAAAATAAATTGATCGACCTTCGATTTTCTGGCAAAATCCGGTTTGCCAATGTACCCGTGAACAGTCAGCAGTTCTGTTTCTTCCCTGACGGGAATGAGTGTTGCAAATTGTCTCTCGCCGAATAAGCTCTTCAGTCTGTCTTCCAATTTTTGAGACGGGAGTGCAAGAATTGTATCTTCATCACTCGTAAATTCGAGTGCAATCTCCGGCTTTGATAAAGCGAGACGTTGAACCGTATCGTAGATATGTTTGAATTCAGTATTGTTTGACTTGAGAAAATTTCGACGGGCAGGTGTATTGTAAAATAAATTCTTTACGGTAATGGATGTGCCGCGCTGGTGTGCGATTTTTGTCTGTTCTTTTATCTCACCGCCGTCAAGGCGAATTGATGTTCCTGCTTGATCTACTTCTCTTCTCGTCTTCAGTTCAACTTGTGCGACTACCGCAATCGACGCCAGAGCTTCTCCCCGGAAGCCGAGCGTACGGATGTTTTCCAGATCCTCATACGTACTGATCTTGCTTGTTGCATGCCGATAGAATGCCTTTACGGCGTCCTCCTCGCTCATTCCCTTTCCGTCATCAATGATCTGAATGAATGTCTTTCCCGCTGTTTTAACCGTGACAGAGACTGATGTTGCACCGGCATCAATTGAGTTTTCCAATAATTCTTTAACGACAGACTCCGGTCGTTGAACGACCTCGCCGGCAGCGATCTTATTCGCAAGATTTTCGGGTAATATATTTATTATTGATGACATCTATGTATCTGAGATTTTCCAAATCTTTAAGATTTGGAAAATCTAATCTTTGAGACTTACGCCTAATCCCGGATTGTTATTGAGTTTTAATTCGCCCTTGATATTCCTCACGCCATCAAACGGATCATCGGATATCAATACATTGCCATCAAGATCCGCATAATCGAGCAACGGACCGAGGTGCGCACCGGCAGAAATACCGACGGCAGTTTCGATCATGCAACCCATCATTATTTTCATATTCAACGCTCGTGCCGTATTGATCATCCGCATCGCTTCACGCAAGCCGGTACATTTCATCAATTTGATATTAATTCCGTCGAACGCTCCTGCCAATTTCGGGATTTCCTGCAACCGGAGAACGCTTTCGTCGGCTATCAAAGGAAGATCGGATTTATCCCGCAGCCATTTAATATCGTCTAATTGTGCCGACGGCATCGGTTGTTCGACAAATTCCACATTTTGATCTTTCAACCACTTAATACGTTCCAACGCGAGATGCTTATCCTTCCATCCCTCGTTGGCATCAACGTAAAGAACTTTGTCAGTGATCTTTCTGATCGTATTGATCATTTCTTCATCGTTGTCCGCGCCGACCTTTACTTTTAATATTGGAAACTCTTCCGCCTCGCGAACTTTTTGTTCGACGACTTCTTTAGAATCAATTGCAATTGTGAACGAAGATTTTGCCGACTTTGCCGGATTTAATCCCCACAATTGATACAATGGAATGTTCAGTTTCTTTCCCATCCAATCGTGCAATGCAAGATCGACGGCGCATTTTGCAGAGGTATTTCCTTGTTCGATTGCATCGGCATAATTCAATATATCTTCCAGTTGCAGTGGAGAATCAAACCGTGAGAAATCAATCTTTTGTAAAAACTGCGGTATCGTCTCAACACTTTCGCCATATCGTTTAGTGGGCGATGCCTCTCCGTATCCGATAATTCCGTTATGCTCAAATTGTACAATGATTACTTTTGCAACGTCGCTTGCACTCCGTGAGATGCGGAACGTGTGTTTCAGATGAAGGTCGTATTGTTTCCAGGTCAGTTTCATTGTATTTCCTTTTCAAAAAGTGCTTCTACAAATTTCTCTGCATTGAACGGCTGCAGATCATCGATCTTCTCTCCAACCCCGATAAATCGCACAGGAATTTTCAACGCGTTACTGACGGCAAAAACAACGCCACCCTTTGCTGTCCCATCCAATTTTGTAATAACCAATCCGGTCAATCCAACCGCTTCGTTAAATAGTTTCGCTTGTTGTATTGCGTTCTGTCCTGTCGTAGCATCGAGGACAAGAAGCACTTCATGCGGAGCTTCTGCACTGCACTTTGTAATTACACGTTTGATCTTTTTCAACTCTTCCATCAAATTTGTCTTTGTGTGCAGACGTCCGGCGGTATCGACAATGACAATGTCTGCACCGCGCGACTGTGCGGCTTTGACGGTATCAAAAGCGACAGCAGCCGGATCCGATCCATGCAATTGTTGAATGATCTCAACATCAGCCCGTTTTGCCCATATCTCTAATTGTTCATTCGCTGCGGCACGGAACGTATCGGCAGCGCCGATAAGCACTTTTTTTCCGGCAGTCTTAAAATTATATGCCAGTTTTCCAATTGTTGTTGTCTTCCCGACTCCGTTGACTCCAACAATCATTATCACATACGGCTTTGTATGAGGGGGAAGAACAAACGGATCCTCGCCATTTGCAGTTCCCTTAAGAATCGAATGCGCAATCTCATTATGAACAAGCGAATCCAACTCTTCCTGCGTTTCGTACTTATGTTCCTTCGCTTTTTGTTTGAGATTTTCAATGATCAATTGAGTCGTTTCGACTCCGACATCTCCTGAGATCAGAATTTCTTCAAGCTGCCCGAGGAACTCATCGTCAATCTTCCCTTTTGCAAAGATCAATCGATTGACTTTTGCAACGAGCGTTTCACGAGTTTTTGTCAACCCTTCTTTGAGGCGTGATAGTTTGAATGAATCGAAAAATCCCAACTTGCTACGTTTCCTTTATATTAAATTCATTTACTGTGTCAAAAAATCTTTTTGTATAGACAGCCAGAGAGTATGCTAGCAATGCAACACAGAACCAAAATAAGAATGTTACTACGTGCTCCATGCTTTCATACTTCAAAATGCTGAGGACAAGATATAATGCGAGAAACGACACCGCTACTTTTCCCGACATAGTCGAAGGGAGAATAATTCCCGTTTTCGTTTTGATGTATAGTCCCGCAAAGAAAATGATAAGGTCCCGCGAAAGCACAGCAACAGCAAACCACAATGGAATATCGCCAAAAATGACCAGCATTACAACCACGATGCCGACGCCGATCTTGTCTGCTAGAGGATCGATAATTTTTCCGAACTCTGATATTTCATTGAACTTGCGTGCGAAATATCCGTCCAAGGCGTCAGTAGAAACGGCAACGAGAATAATAAGAACTGCGATCTCCCGATAGAAGTATCCAGGAGTTGCAAGAAAATATCCTGCCGGGATCATCAAAACGATCCTGCTCATTGACAACATGTTCGATATGGTCCAGATCTTACCTTGTATCATCGTATCACGGCAAATTTTCCAAGAATGGAATTCGTCACACTACCTGATTGATCAATTTTTTCAACGCGATAGAGATAAATTCCGGAAGACAATTGATCCCCTCGTTCATCCACGAGGTCCCATGATATTCCTTCAGATGTCGTAACATCGTCAAATATTTTTATATTTTCACCGTTCGGTGAAAATATTGTGATCCTGCAATTTGAAGGGATATTCACAAACGCTATCCGTTGATTCTTTCTCACGGGATTTGGATACACCACAATATTTCCTATGCTTTCGGTCTCCTGTGCAATTGAAAGCACCTGTCCTTTTCCTGCCATCAATTGAACACCGGAGTTTGAACGAATGTTCTCACTCAGTTTTATCTCTATTCTGAGAGCAATTTCTGCGAGATTGACATTCCCTGGAAAATTCAAACGAATAGAATTCGGGGAAATAGAATCAACCCGGGAAACAAAATATTCTTTTGCAATATTTTTGACCGTATAGTGCGACGGAACAAGTGCTTGAGCAAAATTGAGGTTGTCATTAAATTCGACAAGAATAGTATTTTTTGAAGCAAGCAAAACTGAGCGGACAAAAAATTCATTTTCATCCTGAATTTGAACAATAAAAGGAAATATCTGCGTCGTATCTCCTTCCATCCCGGAGGCATCGACTAACTTTTTGGTCCGAAGCAACCTGTTTCCATTTTGCATCGGCTGCGGAAACGTTACAAGTAGTTTCCGCGGCGTTTTCCATACTATGGATGATGAAGAGATCGTATCGTCAACCATAATCTCAGAATTATATAGATTCTCTGATGAGAGATCAAACGATAATTCTGCGATCAGTTGAAATCGTGAAACCAGCACAACACCTGATATCACCGGTGCTGCATGCGGAATAATCTGAACGCTATTCGATCTTTGACTTTCGCTGCTGGCAATCGCAGTGACTCTGTAATAGTAACGTCTGTTCTCAACAACGGATGTATCTATCCATTCTGTTCCCAACACGTTTGCAATATTAAAAAGTGAATCTGGAGATGTTCCCCTATATATTTTATGGTTTGCGGTTGAAGAATTCCATTGAAGCCGAACTTTTGTCACGGATAATGATCTGGCGGATAGTGCCCAAGGGGCTTGGACGGTAGTTGCAGAATTTTCCAAAGACCAAAATTCCGTTTTCCCGTTAGAGCGGAATCCGACATCGTTTATTCCATCGTTATCAAAATCATAAATGATTGCGCTGTTACTTTGTGAGGAATGAATCCATTGCGGTTCGAACGATTGTTTTAAGGGACTCCATTTAAATACGAACATATAAGGATTCAATGACAAAAAAATCACATCATTTGCATCACCCGGTTTTAATTTTCCACTCACAAGACCATTATCATAGATCGTGCCTGCTTTTACGCCAATAAAATGCTGTTCCCAGATTTTTGAGAGCGAGCCGGAAGGGTCGCTGTTCTTATGTGAAAAAACCCGAACGGTCCACACAGGTGCATCATATTCCCGATCAATATTTAAATCAAGATTGCTATGTCCTGCAACCGCAACGTCTGCAATTCCGTCGCCGTTAAAATCTCCTGCAGTAATGAAATCACTTCAGCAAAGAGAATTTCTTTTCGTCCGGACTTTGTAAAATCCCCGACAACAGATCGCCGCGGTCCGAATTGCTTTCGTGCGTCTCCTCGTAAAGAAGCCGACGGCTTCCGAACTGTTGTAGAGAGAGAATAAATATTGTTTCCTAGATTTTTGTAAATGAGAAAATGAGTGCTGCTGCGCGCAATTATTTCCGGCAATGCGTCGTTATCAAGATCGGTCAATTTACTCGCCCATACATCTGAAGAATCTCCCCACAATGCTTGACTAAAGTATCTGTTCGTAATTGTATCAATCTTTAACAATTGAGAGACTCCTCTATCTTGAACAAGAATTGTATTCTCGTTGAATGCTCTTGGAATCCATATACGATTTGATGAATCCTTTTGCGAAAAGGCATTGTTGACAAATTCAAATGCTTTCAGAACGCCGAACTCTCCATTCTGGTCGTACTGGTTTAAAATAATTGTTGGCTTATTCCCAATTGATTGAACGGAATTGAGAAGAAAACCTTCCGGAAGCGAAAATGATTTCTTTTCGAATCCGGTTGTCGGGATCGTTTGAGTTGAAAGAACGAGCGGAGATCCCAGTGAATCTGTCAAATAAAATTTTGTGGAGCGCTGCAATGAGGAGTTTTCAACAAACTCGCAATAGAGATCGTACTGTACACCCGGTTGAAAGTCATTTTTAGAGAGAATAAACGAATGATTTTTTTGCATTCCGGTCGATTGAAGACGGTGGAAACCGGCTTGGCCGGTTTTTCTGAAATACAAATTGCCACGTGAGTTTCTGTCAATTTGGGCTTCCACCAAGGCGGCGTATTCATTTCCTATGATGACTGAATCGCGAAAACGGAGCGTCAATATTTTTGGAGATTGCCGTTGTATGATCACTCGTTGCCGATATTCGACATCATTCCCTTTGCTGTTCTTTACAAGCAACCGCAATACATACACCCCATCCGGTAATAACATTTTGTCAAGAAATTGAATTGTATCGTTGATAAGAATCTTATTCTCGATGGACGAAATCAAATTCCACTGGGAAGGATCCTCTCCCCATCCGTAATACAATGATGCGGATTTTTGATATGGAGTCGCCGCAGTAACAACGACATTCACAAAATTTTCGGAAAGTATCTCATCCTGTTTTGGTGAATGTATGATAACGGAGGAACCGGCGACCGCCTGTAATGCATCAGTAGTATTGACAACTCCCGCGGCATAGAATTCATCCCAGCCCGGGAAACCGGCATCATCTGCTGTGTTGAGAAGAATTCCTTTGAGTTCTTCATTTGATAGAGGGACATAGGCGGGATTATCAATTTTCTTTTTTCGTTCAATGCTTTTCAGCAACCCGGAAATTCCCGACACGTGAGGTGCAGCAGCAGAAGTGCCAGAAAAGGAATTCGTATAACTACCGGTGAACGTCGTCGTCACGATCTCTTCACCCGGCGCCATTATATCGAGCGCCGGGCTGTGTGAAGAAAAGAAGGAGCGTGAATCAAATCGATTGACAGATCCGACAGAAATCACTTCGCTAAAGTCAGACGGGTAATGCGCCCGATCGCTGCCGTCGTTTCCGCTCGAAGCGACGAGCACAACATTGTTGTCATAAGCATAGCGAATTGCATCGTTCAAGATCGGAGATCGGACAACATCTCCAAAACTCATATTGATCACTTCCGCACCATTGTCCGCCGCATAGACAATTGCAGAAGCGATATCAATATCGCTGCCATTGCCGCTTTTACCGAATGCACGGAGCGGAAGAATCGTGCAGGGAGCAATTCCCGCTAAACCAATCCCGTTATTCGCCTGTGCAGCAATAATTCCTGCAACATTAGTACCGTGCCCATGCTCGTCGTTCAGATCATTATCCCGTTCGTTCCAGTCTCCCAAATCTTCCGCAGACAAGTCGACAAAATCGAATCCTCGCCAGTCATCGACGAATCCATTTCCATCATCATCTTTTCCATTACTTCGTCTGTCGTTTCCAAAAGAATCATTTCCGGTTTCACCCGTATTCGAAGCAAGGATATTTAATAAATCAGGATGGTCAGTATCTATTCCAGTGTCAATGACACCGACTTTGACAGAAGGAAGAGAAGAATTAATGAAGCCGGTCTCGTATAACTTTGATATACCGATACGCTGAAGGTTCCATTGAGACGAATACGCGGAATCATTCGGGATTGAATAAACTTTATACGTAAAACTGGGCTGAACATACTCTACGACGGAACTCGATGAAATAGATTGAATCAATTGCCGGTCTACCGATTGTGTAAACCGAAGTACGGCATATCGAGCCCACGGAAAATTTGATTTTTCAATGCTTTGGAAAGGTTTTATGGAAACTGCAGATGCAAGTGCAGTAGAGAGTTTTCCCTTGGGGAGTACTGCAGCTAATCGAGAATAGACGTCAGTAGAATCTTTCGCTTCTGAATTAAATTTGACGATGTACGTTTGGGGAAGACAAAATTGAATTCCAAGTACAAGAAACAAAAGTGACTTGACTACGTCGTGCAACATTAGGTTTCAAGGTCATTTTTATCTGTAACATTTTCGATGGGAGCAGGATATTTGCCGCCGAAGCATGCTGTGCAATATCCTTTCTTTTCACCATTGGGAACGGAAGCAAGCATTTTCTTTGGCGAGAGGTAATGAATACTGTCGACACCAAGATACTGCCGGATCTTTTCCAGGTCCTCATCACACTTCACAGCAATGAGTTCCTCGCGGTTTGGAAAATCCATCCCGTAATAACAAGAATTGACTATCGGCGGCGAGGAAATACGTAAATGGATCTCCTTTGGCTCTGCTTCTCTCAACAACTTAACCAACATCTTTGAGGTTGTTCCTCGCACGATAGAATCATCCACAACAACCAGTTTCTTTCCCTTGAGCACCCCTTTAACAGTGTTAAATTTGGTTTTCACTTTCATCTCGCGCTGACCTTGTTCCGGTTGTATGAAAGTTCTGCCGACGTAGTGGTTCCGAATCAATCCGAGTTCAAGTTTGGTGTTGATGCCTTGCTTAATTGATTCTGTGACGTACCCTAACGCAGCAGTGTTGCTCGAATCCGGCACGCTAATGACTATAGTTTTCTCATCTTTATCGGGAATGACGGGTGATTCCTGTGCGAGAGATTTCCCCAGTTTTCGCCGAATCTTATCGACGCTCTCACCAAAGACAAAACTATCGGGACGTGAAAAATAAATATATTCAAAGATGCAATGATGGGGTTTATCTACCTTTTTACTGATACGATGGGAAATTATCTGCTGTTTGCCTTCAGAATTTTTATCGATGACAAGGATCTCCCCCGGTTCAACATCGCGTATATACACCGCATCAATGATGTCGAACGCACATGTTTCTGATGCAACAACATAACTACCATCTTTTTTACCGAGCACAAGCGGCCTGAAGCCGTACACATCTCGTGCGGCAATGAGCATTGTATCCGTCAGAATAACAAATGAGAACGCCCCATCAACCTTGTCGATTGCCTCTATGATCTGATGAATCTGGGATTTTTGTTTACTTCGTGCGATCAAATGCAGCAGCAGTTCGGTATCAGATGTAGTTTGGAAAATCGTCCCTTCATCTTGCAGCTCTTTGCGTATCGTCCGAAAGTTGGTAAGGTTGCCGTTGTGCGCCACTGCAAGATTTCCGTTGCGATAGTTCACGATCAGCGGCTGAATATTTTTTTCGTTATTCGCAGAACCGGTTGTAGAATACCGTGTATGACCGATCGCGGAATTTCCGTTCAGTTGATCCTTGAGTATAGAATAGTCCCTGAACACATCGGTGACCAAACCCATACCTTTGACAACATTAAAATGGAAACGATTCTTTGCTTCTTTAAACTCACAGGAAACTATCCCGGCGGCTTCCTGCCCTCTATGCTGCAATGAATGTAAGCCGTAATACGTCAGTACGGATGCGTTGGGATTATCGAACACACCGAATATTCCGCATGCCGTACGCGGCTTGTCTTTTAACAAATTACTTTTTCGTTTTGGTGCCATTTAATTTATGATCGTATCCTTTAACCAATTGTTGTCATCAATGTCCGGATAATCCGTTGTAAAATGAAGCCCCCTGCTTTCTTTTCGTTCCAGTGCCGATCGTATGATAAGATCTGCGACGCATGATACATTCCGAAGTTCAATAAGTCCTTCGGATACTTTTGTACGGGTATAAAAATCCCTTACTTCGTCTTGAATCAATGCGATCCTTCGTTGGGCACGTACTAATCTGTGATTAGATCGGACAATTCCGACGTAGTCCCACATCAATTGTTGTATCTCTTTTCTGTTGTGCGAAACGAGAACCCACTCTTCGCTGTTGATCGTCCCGCTTTCATCCCAATCGGGAATGTTTGACGGTACGGCATTGCTCTTCCGGTGTTTCACCGCATTCGCTGCATTGTGTGAATAGACAACAGCCTCCAATAAGGAATTACTGGCAAGTCTGTTAGCACCATGGAGTCCGGTCATTGCAACCTCACCGACGGCATATAAGCCGGAGATCGTGGTAGCACCATGTGTATCTGTCACCACGCCGCCGCAGGAATAATGTGCCCCGGGAACAACAGGGATGCGGTCTTTCGTAATATCAATACCATGCTTCAGGCAGCGTTGATAAATATTTGGAAAGTGTTCTTTGGTTTTCACCGGATCCAAATGGGAAAGGTCTAAATAAACGCATTCATCACCGCTTCGTTTTAGTTCGGTGTCAATAGAGCGGGCGACAATATCACGCGGAGCCAATTCTCCCCGCTCATCGTATTTTTTCATGAACTGTTCCCCTTTTTTATCCAAAAGGATAGCGCCGAATCCGCGCACGGCTTCGGAGATCAGAAATGAAGGAGAACCGGAATTATACAATGTGGTCGGATGAAATTGAATAAACTCCATATTAGCGATCTTAGCGCCGGCGCGATAAGCCATTGCAACACCATCACCGGTTGCAATCATAGGATTTGTTGTGTGCAAATAGACATGTCCCGCACCTCCGGTTGCAAGCATTGTGGTGGATGCAAGGAATGTTTTTACATGATTCCCATTGATATCAAGTGCATACGCTCCCCAGCAATGAATCGAATCGTGCGACCGTTTATCGGATCCAATAAGGTGATGTTCCGTGATAAGATCGATAGTGATATGATTTTCGTAAATTTTGATGTTGGGATGAGATGTGATTCGAGCGAGCAGCGCGCGCTCGATTTCCTTTCCGGTGAGATCGGCCGCATGGATGATTCGGTGATGAGAGTGCCCCCCTTCTCTGCCCAGATCAAGTTCTTTTCCGTTTTGCGTGAATTGAACACCGATGGCGATCAATTCTTTTATCCTATCCGGTCCTTCTTTTACTACCATCTCAACCACATTTCGATGACAAAGGAAACCGCCCGCTTTCATTGTATCGTCGATGTGAAATTCAAACTTATCACCGGATCCGAATACGGTGGCGATCCCGCCCTGGGCATAATTTGTGTTCGATTCGGCAGTCTCTTTTTTTGTGACAATTGCAACTGTTCCAAATTCAGCAACTTTCAAGGCATAAGATAATCCTGCAATGCCGCTGCCGATAACCAAGAAGTCCGTTTGAATTTTCATACCGATGTAAGATACAAAAATTAAAAAGGAGAGAAAAGTTTTTCTCTCCTTTTTAAGCGGTAAAAACAGCTCGATTAAAGTTTGTAATCGATACCGATATTGAGTATGCCAAGACCAAATCCAACTCCTGCGGTAGCATACCATTGTTCGGACAGCATATAGCGTGCGTTTGCGGACAGCCCCACTACAAAGCCACCCACCGAAACAGTCGGATCTGGAAAATTGGACGGAGTATTCCAAGTCCACGATGCCGATGCCACGTTGTATCCAATGTTCAATGCACCCCATGTATCGAGTTTTTCGACCTTTAGGAGATCGGCATGATATGTTCCCGTGACCAAGACTAAAATATTCGAGTAGCTCCACTCACCGACGCCTATCGACTCAGAGTAGCCTGAATAAGCGATTGATCCGCCAACACCAATATTTTCCTGCAGTCCCATTTCATAACTTCCGATGAAACCCATCGATGCACCGCCTATTGAACCGAGTGCAAGTTTAACTCCTGCGTATTGATCCCCCTTGTTGATGAGTACTGTTTGAGCAAATAAACCATTGCACGTTACGAACAATGCGATGAATAAAAAGAGTTTTTTCATAGAGATTCCTCCCAATTGGATGATTAATTGAAAAATAGAGTTATGTAGTGTATTGTGTAGCGAAAATAGTGAAGCAAACTTATTGTTTAAGAGGTATAGCGTTTGGGGGAGGAATTAAGAAATGATAGTACTGACGGCGCATTGGATGTATGCCCAATACGCCGTCCTGATTTCAAACTATTACTATTAGAAATAAATGTGGAGAGTAGCACCACCCGCACCAATACCAAGAATGCTTGAAGAACTACCATTCTTTCTGGTGGTGGTTGTGGCGCCGGCTTTCATTTCTGTATCAGAAGTGGAAGTCATCGAGAATAAATTCACTTGATACTCAGCAGAAATGCTCACTTCGTTATAGAGATAAAATTCTGCGCCTACAATTCCCGCTAAACCAAACGTCAATCCGGGTGCGTTGGCAGGAGCCGCGCCAAATCCCGCATAATCTGCAGCTAACCCATTTGTAATTTCACCGGCAGTACCACCGGTAGCAACAGCAGCTTTACCGCTATTTGAAGCTATCGAAACGCCAACTCCGGCACCCATATATGGTTTTACACGCCCGGCATCCATATACATTAAATAATCAGCACCAATACCGAAAGAAAATTCGGAAAAATCTCCATCAGATCCGGTTTGGGTTGGTGTTGCCGGGGGAGGATTAAATGGGATAGTTGCGCTATTCATTGCAACTTGGAGACCGACACGCACGGCTGCGTCAGATGATAAAAAGTATGAAGCGCCGAGTCCGCCTGCAGGTCCTGTTCCGGCTAAGCCAAAGGTACCGAGTCCGAGAAATGTAAAATTCATTGATTTTGCGCCTGCTTTATTTCCTGCCGGCATATCTTGGGCAGAAACAACCCCCACAATCATCAAAACAACTACTAGGATCGAGAACATCTTTTTCATAACCATATCTCCTACCATTGTGAATAGATTTTATTAGTTGTGAAACCAGTTATAGAAGGCTTTGCAAATATATAAGGGCTTTGTACCATAGTCAAGAGAAAACATTTTAATTGATTTCAAAAATATATTATAATTGATGAACTTAGAGTACCGCTGGAAAAATCAAACTGGGATTGAGATCCAATTTTTTGGGTATATTGTTGGATTCCGTAAGCAACATCTATTGCAAAAGCATCTTTTATGAAACCGCTTCCTAATGAAATACCGATTCCCTTTACTTGTTCACCTGTTGGTGTAAAAATAAGATCGTCTGTATTTGGGTCATATTGAACAGTAACATCTGATAAGACAGTAGGAACGGTCTTGAACCCTGCACGCAACGGAATGACGCCTATATCTCCCACTATCAAATATTCAGCACCGAATCGAATTTCACTCAAATTTTTACCGCTTTGACTGACTCTATCTGAAAC